>NZ_JARAVO010000024.1:0-7801 GCF_033792805.1 Streptomyces sp. PA03-1a | reverse complement strand
CCCGCAGGCCATGGCCGACATGCTCTGCTCCCCGCGCCCGCGGGGATGGTCCCGAAGGAACACCATGCGCATCCTGCGCCCCTTGCTGCTCCCCGCGCCCGCGGGGATGGTCCCCACGCCGGCGGCATCGACAGCCTTCACCCCGGCTGCTCCCCGCGCCCGCGGGGATGGTCCCGACGAAGTCAATCTTCGCCGCATTCAAGGGCTCTGCTCCCCGCGCCCGCGGGGATGGTCCCGACCTCGCGTTGGGGCTGAGCTTCTTCAGGGCCTGCTCCCCGCGCCCGCGGGGATGGTCCCGGCCAGATCACCCCCACCACGGCCGGAACGCTCTGCTCCCCGCGCCCGCGGGGATGGTCCCTCGGTGGCCGTGGTCTGACCGCCGCCGGTCAGCTGCTCCCCGCGCCCGCGGGGATGGTCCCACCCCCCGCGGGATCATCCCGGAGGGTGTCTGCTGCTCCCCGCGCCCGCGGGGATGGTCCCCAGAACCCGCTGCAGCTGCGCGTCGCACACAACTGCTCCCCGCGCCCGCGGGGATGGTCCCGCGGTGACGTCCGGCGACACCTTCACCATCCCCTGCTCCCCGCGCCCGCGGGGTTGGTCCCGGCTAGGAGCGCGAGGTCGGGGCGGGACTTCACTGCTCCCACCGCCCGCGGGGTTGGTCCCTACGACTGGGACCACGATTACCGCGTCGAGCCCTGCTCCCCCCGCACCCGCGGGGACGGTCCCCGGCCAGCTCGTGGTGAAGGGTGAAGACACCACTTCGGGACCATCCCTGCGGGCGCGGGGAGCAGTGGTCCGTCATGCCATGTCGCCGCCGGCCAGACGCGGCACGTATTGCTTCCCGCGATCCGCAGGGATGGTCCGTCGGTTGAGTGGAGGGGGATGGGTGCAAGTTGCGTTCGTAATGCCGTTGTTCTTTCTATGATGCGCCATGCAGATGTGCTTCTTGTAATCATTGTGTGAAGGGGCGCGGGGCGTGGGTGAGGACCTGTGTCAGGGCTAAGCGGGCGTCTGGTTGGGCCTGTACGGACGGTCTGGGCGAAGCATGACCGGTCTTCTGACGGATGGCTGCCCTTGTGGCAGCACATGGAAGACAGCGCTGCGGTAGCGGGCCTGTTATGGGATTGGTGGTTGCCGGCGGCGGTGCGGCGTGTGGTGGCGGAGCCTTTCGCGGGTGATGAGGCGGACGCTCGACGGCTCGTGGTGTGGCTGGCCGGGATTCATGACGTGGGGAAGGCGACGCCGGCGTTCGCATGTCAGGTGGATGGGTTGGCGGACGCCATGCGCCTGGTCGGCCTGGAGATGCCTTACCAAAGGCAGATGGGTGCGGATCGCCGCATGGCGCCGCATGGGCTGGCCGGACAATTGCTGTTGCAGGACTGGCTGGAGGAGCGCTGTGGCTGGTCTGGTCGGTCGACGGCGCAGTTTGCTGTGGTGATCGGTGGTCATCACGGGGTGCCGCCGGAGCCTGCGCAGGCGACTGACCTGGATGCGCATCCGGAGCTGCTGCGTACGCCGGGCCCGAGTCAGTCCCTGTGGCGCCAGGTGCAGGAGGAGCTACTCGATGCCTGCGCAGACGAGTTCGGCGTGCGTCAGCGGCTGGGGGAGTGGCAGCGAATCTCGTTGCCGCAGCCGGTCCAGGTGGTGCTGTCTGCGGTGGTGATAGTTGCGGACTGGATCGCCAGCAACCCGGACTTGTTTCCGTACCTGCCCCAGGAGCAGGACCGGACGGGAGCGGAGCGGGCGACTGCGGCGTGGCAGACGCTGGGGCTGCCCGAGCCGTGGCGGCCACGGGCGCCCCAGGGCAGTGCTGCGGAGCTGATCACTGCCCGGTTCGAGCTGCCGAAGGGTGCGGTCGTTCGGCCGGTGCAGGAAGCTGCGGTGCGAGTGGCGCAGGAAATGCCCGAGCCGGGCTTGCTCATCGTGGAAGCGCCCATGGGGGAGGGCAAGACGGAAGCCGCGCTGGCAGCAGCTGAGGTGCTGGCCGCGCGAGCCGGGGCTGGTGGCGTGTTCTTCGCGCTGCCGACGATGGCGACAAGCAACGCGATGTTCCCGCGGCTGTTGAAGTGGCTGGACTACCTCCCGGCCCACGAAGGCGAGCAGCTGTCCGTGTTGCTTGCGCATTCGAAGGCGGCGCTGAACGACGACTACGCCGAGGTGAAGTTCGGAGCGCGGGTGGCGTCGGTGGACGTCGACTCGGACGGACAGATTCCCCCGCCGGGAGCGGAGCAACGAGCCGCGCCGGCGGAGCTGGTGGCGCACCAGTGGCTGAGTGGGCGGAAGAAGGGCATGCTCGCCTCCTTCGTCGTGGGCACGGTCGATCAGCTGCTGTTCGCCGGCCTGAAGAGCCGCCACCTGGCTTTGCGGCACCTGGCGCTTGCGGGCAAGGTCGTCGTGATCGATGAGGCACACGCCTACGACACCTACATGAACACCTATCTGGACCGGGTCCTGGGCTGGCTGGGGGCATACCGGGTACCAGTGGTGGTGCTGTCCGCGACGCTTCCAGCGGAGCGGCGGCGTGAGCTCGCCGAAGCCTATGCGGGCGTGTCCGGCGGAGCGGAAGCATTCACGCCCGTGAGTCAGGCTAAGGGCTACCCGCTGCTCACGGCTGTATGTCCGGGCCATTCGCCGCTGCTGGAAGAGCCCGATGCCTCCGGACGTGACAGCTCGCTACAGGTGGAGGAGCTGGAGGACGATCTCGAGGTCTTGGCCGGTCGGCTGGAGGCGGAGCTGACTGGCGGCGGTTGTGTCCTGGTGGTTCGCAACACGGTGAAACGGGTGCTTGAGACGGCCAAGGTGCTGCGTGCGCACTTCGGTTCCGACACGGTGACGGTTGCGCATGCCCGCTTCCTCGATGTGGACCGGGCACAGAAGGACAAGGATTTGCTGACCTGGTTCGGCCCCCGGGCCAAGGTGGGCAAGCAGCGACCGACGCGGCACATCGTCGTGGCTAGCCAGGTCGCCGAGCAGTCCCTCGATGTGGACTTCGATCTGCTGGTCACCGACCTGGCACCGGTCGACTTGCTGCTCCAGCGGATGGGCCGACTGCACCGCCATCCGCGCACCGATCGACCTGGCCGGCTGCGGGCTCCGCGCTGCTGGGTGACCGGCGTCGACTGGGCGGCCACGCCCCCTGAGCCGGGTCGCGGGTCGCAGACGGTTTACGGGCGGCATGCTTTGCTGCGCTCACTTGCGGTCCTGCGTCCCTACCTGGCGAAGGCGGGCCCGGCCGTGCGGTTGCCGCGCGACATCAGCCCGCTGGTGCAGCAGGCTTATGGCGCGCATCCGGTGGGGCCGGATGAGTGGGCCGAGGCGATGGCGCAGGCGCAGCTGGCCCACGAGCGGGTCCGTGCGGAGAAGGCTCGGGCCGCGGACGTATTTCGGATTGGGGCGGCGGGCAAGGCGGGCCGGGCGATCCTGGGATGGCTGCGGGGCGGGGCTGGTGATGCGGATGACACCCGCGCGGGCCGGGCCCAGGTTCGCGACAGCCCCGAAAGCCTGGAAGTGGTGGTCGTGGAGCGGCTGGCTGACGATTCGCTGGCGACGGTGTCCTGGGCCGGCGGCGGCCGCGGGGGACTCACTTTGCCCACCGATGCGGTGCCTGCGCCGCGCGCAGCACAGGCCGCGATGGCCTGCAGCCTGCGGCTGCCGCCTGACCTGGCGTCTCCGCACGTCATTGACCGAGTGATTGCAGAACTTGAGCAGTTCTGCATCCCTGCATGGCAGGCAAAGGACAGTTCCTGGCTGGCGGGAGAGCTGATCCTGCCTCTTGGGTCGGATTGTCAGACCCGGCTGGCAGGCTTTCGCCTCCAGTACAGCCCCGATGACGGACTTGAGGTGTCACGTGAGCAATGAACAGGGGGGCGGGTCGGACGGTGCCTTGTCGTTCGACCTGACGAGCCGGTCCTGGCTTCCGGTGCAATTGATCACGGGGGAGGAGCAGCTGCTGTCGTTGCGCGACGTCTTTGCGCGCGCGGATGAGGTCCGGCGGCTGGCGGGGGACCTTCCGACGCAGGACTTCGCGCTGACCCGGCTGCTGCTGGCGATCCTCCACGACGCGGTGGACGGCCCGCAGGACACGGAGGCATGGGCCGAACTCTGGGAAGACGATGCCCCGTTTGCGGGCGTGGCCGACTACCTGGCAGAACACCGTGGGCGGTTCGACCTGCTGCACCCGCACACGCCGTTCTTCCAGACCGGCGGCCTGCACACCGCGTCGGGCGAGGTGTTCTCGCTGAACGGATGGTCGCGGATGTGCCCAACGGCGACCCGTTTTTCACTACGCGCTTTCCCGGCGCCGAGCGGCTTTCGTTCGCCGAGGCCGCCCGCTGGGTGGTCCATGCCCAGGCCTATGACACCTCGGGCATCAAGACCGGCGTCGTCGGCGACCCCCGCGTCAAGGGCGGCAAGGCCTATCCGCAGGGCGTGGCCTGGGCCGGGAACCTCGGCGGCGTCCTGGCCGAGGGAACCACCCTGCGCGAGACGCTACTGCTGAATCTCATCGCCGCCGACCAGCAGCCGACCGATTCCGCGGACCGGCCCGCGTGGCGGCGCCCACCTACAAGCCCTGGAGCGGCAGACGATCTTTCCGTGCGGCCAGGGGGTCTGCGTGACCTGTACACCTGGCAGTCCCGCCGCCTGCTTCTGCACGCCGATGCCGATGGTGTGCACGGCGTGATTCTCACCTACGGTGACCCGCTTGCCGTGCAGAACATGCACACCATCGAGCCGATGACCGGCTGGCGCCGCAGTCAGGCCCAGGAGAAGAAGCTGAGCCTGCCGCTGGTGTACATGCCGCGGGAGCACGATCCGGCCCGCGCAGCCTGGCGGGGCCTGGAATCCCTCATCACCCCGCGCGACCCGGACACCGCCCGCCGCGGCGAGCCCGCCTCGGGATTGCGGCCAGGCGTCGTGGACTGGATCGCGCGCCTGCAGGCCGAGCGGATCCTGCCCCGGGGCCGGCACATTAGGGTGCGGACCTTCGGCGCGGTATACGGCACCCAACAGTCGGTGATCGACGAGGTCACCAGCGATGCGGTGTCCCTGGCCGTGCTCCTGCTCAGCGACACCGACCGGGCCTTGGGGCAGGCGGCGGTGGACGCCGTAGGCGACGCCGACCGCGCGGTGCTGGCCCTCGGTGACCTGGCCTTCGACCTGGCCCGCGCCGCCGGAAGTGAATCCGAGTCCGGCAAACAGACCGCCCGTGACGCCGCCTACGCGGCTCTGGACGGCCCCTACCGGCTATGGCTGGACGCCATCGGCGAGAGCGACGACCCGCAGCAGTTGCGCACCGGGTGGCAGCACGCGGCACGCCGCATCGTCAGCCGCCTCGCCGACGACGTGATCAACGCCGCTGGTGAGACGGCCTGGCAGGGCCGACTCGTCTCCTCCGCCAAGGGCGAGACGTGGCTGAACGCTGATCTGGCCGACCTGTGGTTCCGCTCCCGCCTGAACAAGGCTCTACCCCTGGCCGCCGACGCCGGCGCGGCCGCCGTACCCGCCCAACACGTGCCCGCGTCCGACTCGGTCGTCGCCCAAGACGACGCCGCTTCCAGCCCGCAGAAGGTGCCCGCATGACCACCTCCCCGTCCCCGGCCAGATCCCGTCCCGCCCCGGGCCCGGTCGGCACGCTGGCCGGACGAGAGATCAGCCGTCTCCAGCGCGGCTACCTCGACGACCGGTCCGAGGCCGTCGCGGCCCTTGCCCGGCTGCGCCGTGCCGCTGGCAAGGACGCGGCAGCCGTACCGGACCTGTGGGGCCTGATCGACCTCGATCCCCTCTACACCGACCCCGACCTGCGGCACGACGCCGCGGCCAACGCGGTCGACTCCGTGCTGGCGCTGTGGTCGCTGCACCAGCAATCCCGCCCCACCGGCATGCACCGTCCCGGCGGCGACGAACTCGGCACCGCCGTAAGGCGTCTGATGCCGAGCAACGAGATCGACGAGCCGATCCGTAAACGCTTCGTCCGGGCCGGCACCGCACCCACCCTGGCCATGCTCGCCACCCGGCTGCGCGACATCACCGTCCTGCTGCGCCGCGACGACCTGGCCCTGGACTACGCCCTGCTCGCCGACCAGCTCTACCACTGGCAGCAGCCCGGCGGACCCGACAGGATCCGTCGCTCATGGGGGCGCTCGTTCCACGCCGCCTACCGCACCACCCCGACCGACACCGACCCCTCCGCTGCTGCTGCCGCGACTGACATCAAGGACGCCTCGTGACCGCTCGCATCATCCTGGACGTGCACGCCCTGCAGAACGTCCCCCCGAGCAACATCAACCGCGATGACACCGGCGCCCCCAAGACGGCCGTCTACGGCGGGGTCACCCGCGCCCGTGTCTCCAGCCAGGCCTGGAAGCGCGCCACCCGCCGCTACTTCGACGGCCTGCTGGACCCCAGCGAACTGGGTGTGCGCACCAAGCGTGTCGCCGAGCTCCTCGCCGAGCGCATCACCGCTCTCAACCCCGACCTGGAGGGTCCGCAGGCCCTGGCGGTGGCGGCCGAGGTCCTGCAGGCCGCTACCGGCTCCAAGATCGAGCCCCCCAAGCGGAAGGCGGAGGCGGCCAAGAAGAACGGCGATCCCGAGCCCGCGCCCGAATCGTCGTACCTGATGTTCCTCAGCGCCCGCCAGCTCGACCACCTCGCCGCCCTCGCCATCGAAGGCAGCAGCGACATCAAGGCCTTCCTGAAGGACAAGGACGCCAAGGCCCGCGCGAAGAAGATCGCCGACGGCCGGCACTCAGTGGACATCGCCCTCTTCGGACGTATGGTCGCCGATTCCGCCGACATCAACGTCGACGCCGCCGCCCAGGTCGCTCACGCTCTCAGCGTCCACCGGGCGGAGACCGAGTCGGACTACTTCACCGCCGTCGACGACCGCAACACCGACGCCGAACCCGGCGCCGGCATGATCGGAACCGTCGACTTCAACTCCGCCACCCTCTACCGCTACGCCGCACTCGACGTCGACCTGCTGGAAAAGAACCTCGGCAAGGGCCTCGACGCCGACCAGCCGCTGGCCACCCCCGTCCGCCGCGCGGTGGAAGCCTTCCTCGAGGCGTTCGTGTCCTCCCTGCCCACCGGCAAGATCAACACCTTCGGGAACCACACCTTCCCCGACGCAGTCGTCGTCAAACTCCGCGCCACCCGCCCCGTCAGCTTCGTGTCCGCCTTCGAAAAGCCGGTGACCGCCGACGTGACCAGCGGGCACATGGAGCATGCCTGTGCCCGACTGGCCGACTACGCCCCCGAAATCGAACGAGCCTACGGCGACGACACCTGCCAGACCTGGGTCCTGCGCATCGGCCCCGCCACCGCCAAACTCGCCAGCCTGGGCACCGAGACCCCCAGCCTGAGCCGCCTGGTCGACTCCGTCGGCGCCGCCATCGCACAGCGCCTGGAGCAGCGCGGATGAGCGTTCTGACCCTCCAGCTGGCCGGCCCCCTGCAGTCGTGGGGGGCCGCCGCCCGCTTCGCCCGCCGCACCACCGAGAACGCCCCCACCAAAAGCGGCGTCATCGGCCTGCTCGCCGCCGCCGTGGGCCTGGACCGCGACGACGACACCGGTCTCGCCGAGCTGGCCCAGCTCCGCTTCGGCGTGCGCATCGACCAACCCGGCACCCGCCTGCGCGATTTCCATACCGCCCACCATTTCGACACCGGCGAAGCCATGCCGCTCTCCGAGCGCTATTACCTCGCCGACGCCGTCTTCGTCGCCGCCGTCGAAGGCCCCGCCCCCCTGATCGCCCGGGTCCACTCTGCGCTACGCGCCCCCCGCTACCTGCCCTACCTCGGCC
>NZ_JARAVO010000249.1:0-13785 GCF_033792805.1 Streptomyces sp. PA03-1a | reverse complement strand
GTCGGCCGCGATCCTGCGGGCCACCCCGCCACCGTCGCGGAATTCGCCGGGCTGGCCCGCAGGATCGCGGCCGACCGCGGCCGCTGGGCGCCGCGCGTCCGCTACGACGCCACCACGCGCTGGTACGACCGCCTGGAGACCGGACCCGGCTACGAGGTCTGGCTGCTCAGCTGGGTGCCGGGGCAGGGCAGCGGGCTGCACGACCACGGCCGCTCCTCGGGCGTGCTGACCGTCCTCGAGGGCGAACTGACCGAGCACGCCCTCGGCGGCAACGGCGGGACCCGCCGTTCACTCCTGCCGGGGCATCAGCGGGTGTTCGCCCCCGGCTACGTCCACGAGGTGGTCAACGACTCGCTGGACGGCGCGGTCAGCCTGCACGTCTACTTCCCGGGCCTCACGGAGATGACCCCGTACGCCTGCACCTCCGGGGAGCCCGCGACCGAGGGGACGTTCGCAAGCTGACGCGGCGGGCTGACAGACTGTCCGCATGCGAATCGTGGTACTGGCCGGCGGCATCGGGGGAGCCCGTTTCCTGCGCGGCCTGAAGGCGGCGGCGCCGGAGGCGGACATCACCGTCATCGGCAACACCGGCGACGACATCCACCTGTTCGGCCTCAAGGTCTGCCCCGACCTCGACACCGTCATGTACACCCTCGGTGGCGGGATCCACGAGGCACAGGGCTGGGGCCGCGCCGACGAGACGTTCACGGTCAAGGAGGAACTGGCCGCCTACGGCGTCGGGCCCGAGTGGTTCGGCCTCGGCGACCGCGACTTCGCGACCCACATCGTGCGCACCCAGATGATCGGCGCGGGCTATCCGCTCAGCGCGGTCACCGAGGCGCTGTGCGCTCGCTGGAAGCCGGGAGTGCGGCTGATCCCGATGACCGACGACCGGATCGAGACGCACGTCGTCGTCGACGACCCGGACGCGGGCCCCGGTGGCGGGCGCAAGGCGGTCCACTTCCAGGAGTACTGGGTGCGGCTGCGGGCCTCCGTCCCGGCGTACGCGGTGCTGCCGGTCGGCGCGGAGGGCGCCAAGCCCGCGCCCGGCGTGCTGGAGGCGATCGGCGAGGCGGACGTCATCCTCTTCCCGCCGTCCAACCCCGTGGTGTCGGTCGGGACGATCCTGGCCGTCCCCGGCATCCGCGAGGCCATCGCCGAGGCGGGCGTACCGGTGGTGGGCCTCTCCCCCATCGTCGGGAACGCGCCGGTGCGGGGCATGGCGGACAAGGTGCTGGCGGCGGTCGGCGTGGAGTCCACGGCGGCGGCGGTCGCCGCGCACTACGGCTCCGGCCTCCTGGACGGCTGGCTGGTCGACACCGTCGACGCCGGGGCGGTGGACGAGGTCGAGGCCGCCGGCATCCGGTGCCGGGCCGTCCCGCTGATGATGACGGACCTGGACGCGACGGCCGCGATGGCCCGCGAGGCGCTGACGCTGGCCGGGGAGGTGCGGGCGTGATCGCCTCCTACCGCGTGTGGGCCGTCACGGGCATGCCCGAGGTCGAGCCCGGCGCCGACCTGGCCAAGCTCATCGCGGCGAGCACGCCGGAACTGGCCGACGGCGACGTCCTCGTCGTCACCTCGAAGATCGTCAGCAAGGCGGAGGGGCGCGTGGTGCGCGCCACCGACCGCGAGGCCGCGATCGACGCCGAGACGGTGCGGCTCGTCGCACGGCGCGGGCCGACCCGGATCGTGGAGACCCGGCACGGCTTCGTCATGGCCGCGGCCGGCGTGGACGCCTCCAACACGGCCCCCGGCACCGTGCTGCTGCTGCCCGATGACCCGGACGCCTCCGCCCGCGCCATCCGGGCGGGGCTGCGGGACGCGCTCGGCGTCAACGTCGGCGTGGTCGTCACCGACACCTTCGGGCGGCCCTGGCGCGAGGGCCTGACCGACGTGGCGATCGGCGCGGCCGGGCTGCGCGTGCTGGACGACCTGCGGGGCGCCACCGACTCCCACGGCAACGAACTGGCGGTCACGGTCACGGCCCTGGCCGACGAGCTCGCCGCGGCCGGTGACCTGGTGAAGGGCAAGTCCACCGGGGCGCCCGTCGCCCTCGTACGGGGTCTGGACCGCCTGGTGCTGCCCTCGGAGGAGGACGGCGAGGGCGGCCGCGCCCTCGTCCGGGTCGCCGCCAACGACATGTTCCGGCTGGGCACTTCGGAGGCCGTCCGCGAGGCGGTCTCCCTGCGGCGCACGATCCGCGAGTTCACCGACGAGCCCGTCGACGGGGCGGCCGTACGGCGCGCCGTCGCCCTCGCGGTCACCGCTCCGGCACCGCACCACACGACGCCGTGGCGCTTCGTGCTGCTGGAGTCGGAACCGGCACGGGTCCGGCTGCTGGACGCCATGCGCGACGCGTGGATCGCGGACCTGCGCCGCGACGGCCGCAGCGAGGAGTCCATCGCCAAGCGGGTGCGCCGCGGCGACGTCCTGCGCAAGGCGCCGTACCTGGTGGTGCCCTGCCTGGTCGCGGACGGGGCGCACGACTACCCGGACCCGCGACGGTCGGCGGCGGAGCGCGAGATGTTCGTGGTCGCCATGGGCGCGGCCGTGGAGAACTTCCTGGTGGCGCTGGCCGGCGAGCAGTTGGGGTCGGCGTGGGTGTCCTCCACGATGTTCTGCCGCGACGTGGTGCGCGAGGTGCTGGACCTGCCGGGGGACTGGGACCCGATGGGAGCCGTCGCCGTCGGCCGCCCCGCGGCGCCGCCGAAGGAGCGGCCGGGACGGAGCGCGGAGGCGTTCATCGCGGTGCGGTGACGGGCCGTTCGGGCCGCACACGCCTCCCGGGCCGCGGGCCGGGGCCGGTCACCGTGGCGAACGCGGTGACCGGTGCGGCTCCGAAGTGGCCCCACAGTCGTCCCTGGTGGCCTTGAGAGCGACAAGACCCGTGATGTCGCGTACCGCGTCGGAGGGTTGCGAGTAGTCCCGGATCAGGAGTGTCCAGCCCTGGCGCGTCAGGCGAACCTGAGGGATGCCCCCCGGATGCGATCGCTCCTCACCGCTCCACCCGTTCTCGTGGAGCCGGTCGAGTGCCGCATCGATCGTCCGGGCGGGCTCCTTCCCGATCGGTTGCGCCATGAGACCGACGACACAGCCGTGGTCCTCGGGCGACGCCGAGGCCGCGGCCTTGAGTCCAGCGGATTCCGCCGCACCACTCACGTCGGCGGCGACACTGTTCGCGTCGGCCGGCCGGGGCGCGCTCGTACCGGCCCCCGGGTCGCCGGCCTGTCGCGTACCGCACCCCATGAGGGACCCCAGCAGCATCGCGGCCCCTGCGAGGGCGATCGTCCGCCTCACCGTGCGTCGCGGAAGACGAGACGGACTTTCCTGTCCGAGATGAACGAGGAGGGCGTCCCTGCGGGGAGTACGGCGCGCAGGGACTCGAACACGGCCAGGACCCTGTCGTCCCCGTACTCACGGACGTCCTCGGTGGCTTTGAGGAACAGTGACCCTCCGGCCATCCGACGAACCTGCGCGAAGGTTCCGTCCCTACGGACTGCTTCCGCGCCGCCGAGCAGCTCCGCGACACCGGGCGAGCACACGGTGATCCACGAATAGCCCCGCACATTCCGGTCGAGGACGGGGAACGTCTCGTCCTGGAAGAGGCCGAGTGCCGCTTCCAGGGAGCTCCGGCCGGTGGTGCTGTCCATGTCGTCGGCGATGCAGCCGAAAAGCGCCGTACCCCTTCCGGAATCAGCGTGCCGGATGATGAGGTCGTGCCAGGCGGACTGGGCCTTCTCGAATTCCTCGCTCGACCTGTCCACCGTCAGGGCCACCCACTCGGGTGCCTCGTAGTCCCGCCTGGCGCCGATGGTGATCCAGGTGCTGCCCGGATAGCCGTCAGGACCGAGGACGGCCAGTCTCAGCTCCGCCTCGAGCGGCACGGACTCCACATCCCGCAGGAATTTCTCCCAATTCTTCGGGGAAAAGACCCGTCCGGAACGCTTGCGGCCGCTTTTCAGAACTCGCGCGATCCAGAGCGATCCCCACAATTCTCCGGGGCGGCCGTAGGGGGCGCCCGCCGTCGTGAGCGCGGATTCCCGGCCCGTCAGGTCCAGCGCACCGGCGAACGGATCCATGGCGCTTCCGGCCAACTCCCGGACCGCGTCGGCGAACCAAGGCTCGACCAGCTCCCGGAGGGCGGTGCCGCCCTCCGGGAGCGCGAAGTCGAGTTCCGCCCGGATACTGGAATTCACTCGAAATCCCTCAGCCATGCGCGGAATATATCACAGGCTCAGAACACGGGCGCCAGGGGCGGGACGAAGATCGGGCCGCCACCGGATTCCGGAGTAAGCGGATTTTGCGACCAGTCATGGTTCTCGATGTTTTCGTGCCACCAGTCCTGGAATCCGTGCCAGGCCCTCTTGTAAGAGGGCTCATTCACCTTTTCGGGCACCGGATGGGGTATCGGTTTCCAGTCGTCCTTCGGGTCCTTCGCCTTCTGGTGGGTGTACACCTCGATACCGGCGTCCGTCGTCGAGGAAGAAACCGTGATCAGTTCCTTGACGTTCCCCTGGTTTGTGCCGGTCTGCGACACGGGGAACTTGAAGCCGGTGACGACGTCCCGCGTGTCGCCCTTGGCGCGGAGCTGCTTGGTCAGTTGCCTGATGTAATTGGCGAGCTGCCCGGGCCCCTGCGCCTCCGCATCGCCGCCCTTGTGCTTGATCTCCCAGACGTAGACGGTCTTGTCGGTCCAGTAGATCAGGTCGGCGTAACCGGGCTCCTTCTTGGGGTTCTTGTAGGAACCGCCCTTGATGTAGTTGTCGGTCCTGCTCGTGGTGACCCTGCCCTGGCCCTTGTTGTGCAGCCAGTCCCAGACCCGGAGCGCCACCGCCCTGAGCATGACCGCCGTGTCGTGACGGTCGGTCCACATCTTGCGCCAGCTGAACTCCGCCTGCTTCTTCCGCTCCTCCTGGCGCTTCCACTCCATGAGGTCCGGGTCGTACAGGCCCGAGGGATCGCTGTGCGTGGTCGGGTTGTTGTGGCTGTAGGCGTACCCGTTCATCTGGAGGGGGTCGCCCATGTCCAGCACCGGGTCGGCGGAGAGGAACCGGCCCGTGGACTGGTCGTATTCGCGCGCCCCGAGGTGGGTGAGCGCGGTCGTGGTGTCGTCGAGCCCCGAACCGAGGTAACTGTGCGTGTTGGGCCAGGTGCTTGGCTTTGTCCCGCGGATCTCACCGAAGGGCTTGAAGGAGCGTTTGGTGACGGTCTGACCCGAGGCCTCGTCGACGGAGGCCGTAGCCGTCCCCAGGGGGTCGCTCAGCAGGACGCTGAGCTTGTGGCCCGTCGCGCTGCCCTTGCCGGCGACCCGGACGACCGTGGGGGCTCCGGGGTGGCTGTAGGAGCGGGTGGCCCGGATGGGCTTGCCGTTGACGTCCGTCTCGAGGTCGGTCTCGCCGAGGTGGAGGGTGTTGCCGGCCGCGGTGTGCTCCAGGACGCGGGTGCCCTCGGCGTCGTAGACGTAGGTGACACGGTCGGCGGGCGTCCACTGCTGGGCGGCGGACGTGTTGCAGGTGTAGAGCTGCAGGTCGGTGCTGTCGGCGTCATTCGAGCCGGGGACGTCGACGCACTTGCCGGACACCGGGTTGTAGAGGCTCTTGTCCGAGGGGCGGACGACGAACTTCTGGGATTCGCCCCCGTTGCAGGTGGCGAGCAGCACCTTCGTCCCGTTGGCCGTGCCGTTGACGCTCGCGCACTTGCCCTGTACCCGCAGGGTGTCGCCGGTCAGCCTCCACTGCTGCGCGATGGTGTTGTTGCACGTGTAGAGCTGGACGGGGTTGCCGTCGGCCGTGGAGCCACCCGCGTTGTCCAGGCACTTGCCGGACATCCCCACGATCGGCCCGGCGCCCTCCGCGAAGCCCGCGACCTCGCTCACCTTGTTCTCGGCGTTCCACTTGAGCGTCTGGGAGCCACCGGGCAGCGACCTGGTCTCGTTGTTTCCTTCGGCGTCGAAGGTGTAGCTCGACGCGGCACCCACCGACGGGGTGACGCCCGTGAGCGTGTGCGGCTGGGTCAGCGAGGGAGCGCTGGTGCCGTTGCCGGTGACCGTCTTGCCGTACGCGTAGGTGCTCTTCACGTCCTGCGCGGGATTGGCGGCGCTGTGCTCGGTCAGCGACGCACGGTTGCCCACCACGTCGTACGTGAAGGACTGCCAGTAGGACGTGGCGTCCGTGGCGACGGTCCCCGACGCGGGCGCGGCCGCGCCGAGCGAGGCCGCCAGGTCGCCGTCCGGGGAAGCGGCATCGGTCGCCGAGTCGGGCGCTTCGGCGATGGGGCCTGCCGAGGTCTGCCCGTCCTGCCGGTATCCCCATGCGGTGCCGGAGACGGACTTGCAGCCGGTACCGGCCGTACCGGGCACGATGTTCGAGGTCCAGGCCTGGACGAGTTCACCGTAGTAGTCGTAGGTGAAGCACTGGTTGTCCCATGCGGAGCCGGACGCGTCCGTCTGCTTCCGCGCGCTGGAGGTGAGGTTGCCCGCGCGGTCGTACGAGTAGTACGTATCCGCGATCCGGTGCGAGTTGGCCGTCTCCCGGTCCCACACCGTGCGCTGCAGGCGTCCTGTGGGTTCGTCGACGAAGTTGGTGGTCCATACCCGGTAGGGCTGCGGTCCGCTGACCGTGCGCAGTGGCTCGCCGTACGGGGAGTAGGTGACGTCCGTGGTGTACCAGCTGAGCCCGGAGGTGGATTCGGCCAGTCCGTCGCTGTCGTACCGGGTGACGACCTTCTCCTCGGCGAGCCCCCCGATCGCGGGCATCGTGGTGGTCAGCGGCTTGCCGGTGGGGGTGTAGGTGTAGCTGTACCGGTAGGTGCCGGAGACACCCGCCGTGTCGGCGTGGGCCGGGATGACGACCTCGCGCGCCGTCGGCCGGTAACCCACGTCGTAGGCCGTGATGCGGTTGACGTAGTCACCGGTGGCGTCGTGACGCACTGAGGAGGCCAGCTGGCCCAGCGCACCGTCCGGGTCATAGGTGAACTCCTTGGCCGGCGCGGCGGTCTCCGAGCCCTCCCGTACTGCGGTCACGCGGCCGATGTCGTCGTACGAGGTGTAGACCGTCTTCAGCTTGGAGTCGGTCAGGCTGGTCTGCCGGTCCAGCTCGTCGTAACCGAACCGGGTCTCGCCGGTGTCCGGGTCGGTGGAGGCGGCAAGGCGGCCTCGCGCATCGTACGTGAACGTCCACAGGTTGCCGGCGTGGTCCTTGACCTGGGTGCGGTTGCCCCGGGCGTCATAGGAGTACCAGGTGCTGCGCCAGTCGCTGAGGTCGACATTGGTGTAGTGCTGGATGCGGGTGACACGCCCGAGAGCGTCCGTCGTGCTCTTGACCGCCGGGGCGCCGCCACCGGGCGGACGGCTGAGCGTCCAGTCGTCCCCGTAGGTGGTCGGGTTGGAATACACCGCCTGGCCCAGACGGACGGTGGTCGCCTTGACCGGACGTTCCAGGCCGTCGTAGACGGTGCGCGTCAGACTGGGCACGACGCTGTCGCTCTGCCGCTTGAACTGCGCCGCCTCGGGCTCTCCCTTGGCCAGGTAGGAGCCGGTCTGCTCACGGACGAGGCCGTGGTCGTCGTAGCGGGTGTCGGCGATGACGCGACCGGGGCCATGGGCCTCGTTCTGGGTCTGGACCGGCCGCATGAGGCCGTCGTAGATCGTGACCTGCCGGGCGTAGGTACCGTCGTCCTTGATGCTCTGGACGGTCACCGCGGTCGGCTTGGTCACGGTCGAGGTGGCGGTCGCCATCTGGTACCCGATCACCACGTCCGGGGTCTGGTTCCCCGAGGAACGCGCGGGCGACCAGCCCTTGACCAGGCGGCCGAGGCCGTCGTACTCGCTGCGGGTCACGCGACCGTTGGGATCCGTCACGGTGAGCGGGAGCCCGCGGCCGGGGTCCATCGTGGTGACGGTGGCGTGCCCCGCGGCGTTGATGGTCTTGATCGAGGTGACCGGGCCACCCGTGTCACCCGGGGTGTACTGGGTCTCCGTGGGCTTCTTGCGGGCGTCGGTCACCTTGCGGACCCGGCCCAGCGGGTCGTAGGTCGTGCCGGTGACCACCGAGTACGCGGTACCGGCACCGTTGGTCGTGGCGACACTGGTGGCCAGGCCCCGGACAGGGGTGTCGCCCCAGGCGCCGTCGTCGTAGCTGGTTCGCGTGGCGGTCAGGAGCTGGGTCGCCGGATCCGCGGAGTCGTAGTCCGCGCAGGAGGTGGCCGTCTTGCGGACCTGCTTGGTCAGACCGATGAGGTTGGCGGCCTCGTTGTTGACGTATGCGGCCTTGGCGCAGGAGTGGTCACTGAGTTTCTCCCCGGTGCCGTCGGGTTTGACGACCGCGGTCTCCACCTGGACGGGGAGCCCGTGGTCGGGCTCGACCGTCGTCTCGGTGCGGACGGCCTGCCAGCTGGAGTCGACCGTCTGTATGTCGTCCGTACGCCTGATGCCCGAGCGGTAGGCCGTCAGAGGGTCCAACCCCCCGCCGCGAGTGCGTGAGGCGGTCTCCTGCGACCACGGGAAGTTGACGGTGCGCCTGACGACGCGGCCGCCTCCGCCGTCGTAGGTGATGGTCTCCGCCACCATGCCGGCGTACTGGGTCCGGTCGTCGCCGACGAGCGTGACGGCACCGGTGGAATCCTTGACGGCACCGCCCGCGCCCCTGAAGTACCTGTTGACCGAGTACGACTGCGTCTGCGGGACACCCACGGTCGCGCTGTTCTTGGCGCCCTTGACCGTGGCCACCCGCTGGAAGCCCCGCCACACGCTGTAGGTGCGCAGGGACGGCTTGGAGAACTCGTCGTCGTCCATGCCCCAGGCGGCGTCGGAGTAGGTGTAGCGGGTGGTCACGCGGTCGGAGACCCCGGTCACCTTGTCGGTCTCGGTGACCGAGGCGACCACGTACTTGTTGAACCAGGCGAGCGCGGGCTTGTCCACGTCGCCGTCCGGGGACCAGCGCACCGGGTAGCAGGTTCCGCGGTTGCCCTCGGGAGCCACCGACGGCTCGGTTCTGCAGCCGCCCTGGTAGACGACCTCGATGTCGCCGCCGTGCTCGGTCGACACCGTGCCGATCCGCGGGCGGGTGAATCCGGGGCGCGGATCGTTCCTGGACCTGGGGACGAGGTTGGGGAGTTGCTGATCCTTCAGGTAGCTGCCGAGCGGGTCGTCCTGGGACACCACGTAGGGGCCGAAACTCACGCCTGCCGAGGTCAGCAGGGTGCCGGTGCCGTCGCCGGGGGCGAAGCCGCGGCGCGTGACGGAGTTGAGCCAGAGGCCGGGCGACGTGTTGTACCAGTCGCGCGGGAAGGAGTGGTGGAGCGTGTACTCGTCCACCTTGCCGAGCCCGGCGACTCCGGGGCGGGCGGCGTAGGTGGTCACGGTACCGAGGCGCATCCGGATCCAGAAGGACGGGAAGGCCGGGCACAGCTTGGAGTCGGACTTGCAGTTGAGATTGCCGGGGCTGTCCCACCACGGCCGGTAGGAGGCCGGGTTCTTGGTGTCGTCGAACTTGTCCGCCGCGCAGGATCCGTCGGTCTCCACGCAGCGCTGCACCGCGTCGAAGACGACCCTGGCGGACGGCGAGGTGAGGGCGCCGGCGCGCAGACCGTACTCGATGGTCTCCGGGTAGCCGCCACGGACGTACTTCTCGGGCGTCTTGAACTTCTTGTTCACCGCGTAGTAGTTCGTCGACTTGTGCCACGTGACGACCATGGCGTTGCCGTGGACGTCGACGACCTTGTCCAGGCCCCAGTGCCAGGCCTGCTGGAGCTTGCCACCGTTGTCGTCGGTGCAGCGTGAATCGGCGAAGGCGTCCTTGTGGCAGGGCTCGCCGGGGTGGTTGCCGAAGACGGGGACGGTGAAGACGGAGTCGGTGTCGGCATGGCCGCCGCCGACCTTATTCAGACCGTAGTAGTACGTGGTCCCGTCGGTGGTGGTGACGACCCAGTACTCGCCGTCGTTGTCGCCGTTGTCACCGCCGGTCTTCCGCTCGACGCGGGTGCCGTCGTCCTGCTGCGGGCGGTAGACGTCCGTGCTGCCGACGCGGACGAGCTCGACCGTCCTGCCGCCCAGGGACATGACGGCGTTGTAGGAGACCCAGCACAGGTCCGAGGTCTTGTCCTTCTTGGCCGTGTTGTTGGGCGCCGTCGACGGATCGTCCTTGTCGAGGCGGTCGCGGTCGTCCTTGCACGTGCGGTAGCGGCGCTCGATGTGCCCCGGGTCGTAGTTCCAGCCCTCGCCGACCCACGAAGCCTGCGCGGAGGAGACGGCCGTCCTGCCGTCCACGGACTGTGAGTTGTACTCGAACGAGATGACCGGCTTCGGCCCCGCGGGGGCAGGTGGCACATCCAAGGGGTACGACCAGGAGAAGGCGCCGGAGGACCCACCCGCCGCCCACTTGCCGTCGGAGGCCAGCGGTGTCGCCTTGAACGAACCACCCGGGCCGCCGCCGGAGTCGACGGCGCCGATGACGGCCCTGTCCCCGGTGGCGGCGATCGGCCGGACGTAGGAGGCCTGGAGGATGCCGGAGGAGGAGTGGGCCTGCACGGAGGCGGAGGCGGGGGCTGTCGTGCCGTCCGCGGCGGTGTCCACCGTGGCCGTGACGGTCTTCGCGTCGGGGTCGTTGGCCGTCTCCAGCTCCGTGTACTGCCGGCACTCCTCCACCTCGGGGGTGGTCAGGTAGCACTCGGGGAACTGGACGAACTGCAGGCGGGAGGCCCAGTCGGCGCCGTACATGTTCTCGTACGTCTTGTAGCTGAGCTGGACGGAGACGGGCACCGACCCGGTGGTGGGCGCGGTCACGGTGACCACGGCGCCGTCGACGCCGTCGGAGGCGGGGGCGGTGCGGTCGGAGACGGCGACCTGCCAGGTGCCGGTCGGGGCCGGGGCGTCGGGGGCCTGGCCGAGCTTGACCGGCAGATCGCCCGCGGGCTCCAACCCGGCGGGGGTGGCCGTGGCTGCGCTCGTACCCACGCCCGTGCGTAGCGCCGTGGGCTGCTGGGGGGTTCCGCCGAAGGAGACCGGGGCACTCCCGGACGTGGCGGGCGTCGTGGTGCCGGCCGGGGCCTCGGTCTGGTCGGCCGGGGCCTCGACGGCGATGCTGTCCAGCGCCGCGTTCCGTGTCGTGCCGCCGACGAGCCGTTCCTCGGACAGCGGCAGCAGCGCCACGTCCTCGCGGGGCACCTCCGCGCTGCTCGGATCGGGCGGCGAGGCGTAGGCCTGTGTGGGCAACAACGCCAGCGACAGCGCGAACACCGTGCCCGAGAGCAGGGCGGAGCGGCGACGCCGACGGCGCGCGGACAGGAAGAAGGGCACGACGGAATTCCCCCCGGGTCAACCCGACAAACAAGGCGACGCCTGGACAGAGCACAGGTGAAGCCACGTCAAAGATCGTGCTGATTTTGTGCGTTGGCTGTGAGGAAAGCCAGGGCTATCCGTGAGCGTGTGGCAATGATCACGTCATGTACCGGTCAAGCGCCACCAAAGCAGGACCGTACGCCCCGTCGGGCCCCCTTCACCGGGCCCGGGGCCGCGACCCACGCGTGACGGCGGCCCCTCCTTCGGACATCATCTGGACCCGTTGTCCACGGGGGGAAGGGAAACTCGCCCATGACGAGCAAGTGGGGCCGCGTACCCGGCCGTCGGGCCGTCGCGGCGGCCGTCGTGACCGCCGTCGCGGCCTGCGGCCTGACGTACGCGGGACTGAGCGGCGCCGGGAACGAGCACGGCGACGCCGGTGCGCACCGGCCCGCTGCCGCGGCACCGCTGAGCGAGGCGGCCGCGGTGGGCCGGGCCGCGCGGACCGGGAAGCCGGTCGAGGCGACGGGGTTGCGCACCGCTTACGAGACCACCTGGGCGCTGCCCGACGGGACCATGCGCCGGCGCGTCCACGCGACCCCGGTCCGGGCCGAGGTGGACGGTCACTGGCGGCCCATCGACACCACGCTGGCCCGCACCCGCGACGGCTGGGCCCCCCGGGCGACGAACGTGCGGATGACGTTCTCGGCCGGGGCTCGCAAGCCCGGCAAGCGCTCGGACCGGGGCAGCGCCGGTGTCCGCCGGGTGCCGCTCCTGGCTCCCGCGGTCGGGCAGCCGCCCGCCGGGAACGCTCTGGTGACCCTGGACACCGGCGGCCACCAGATTGTCCTGACCTGGCCGGATGCCGTCCCCACCCCCATCATCGACGGCTCGCGGGCGCTGTATCCGGAGATCCTCCCCGGGGCCGACCTGGTGCTGACCGCGGAGGACGGGGGCTTCGGGCAGGTGCTCGTGGTGAAGAACCGGCAGGCCGCCGCCGACCCGCGGGTGGCGCAGCTGTCGTACGGCCTGTCCTCGCCGGACCTGAGCTTCGCGCTCGACCCGGTGACGGGCATCGTCAGCGCCGACGACCCCGCCGGTGAGGAGGTGGCGCTCTCCCCCACCCCGCTGATGTGGGACAGCGCGGGCACCCCGGCGCTCACCGACGGGCAGGCGGGCAGCACCGCCGCACCCACCGCGGCAGAGAGCCTCTCGTCCGACGGGACGGGGGCACCGGACGACACGGAGTCGCCGTCCGATGCCTCTCCCGAGCCGAGCGACAGCGTCGCCGACGACGACAACGGCGACACCTTCCACGAGGTGCTGCCGGACGCAACCGACGAGGCGGCGGATCCCTCGGCCACCGAGGGTGCGGGGCCGGACCCCACAGTCCCGCCCGAGGCCCTGCCGGAGCCGACGCACAGCGGTGGGGCGGCGACGCTGGACCTGCCGTCACTCTCCGGCCCGCAGCCCGATTCCCACGGCACGCTCGTCGGGACGGACCTGAACGGGACGACGTGGACGCTCACCCCGGACCAGGAGTTCCTCGCCGATCCGGACACCGTCTACCCGGTCTTCGTGGACCCGTCCGTCAGCAAGCACACCAACGACTGGACGACCGCGTACAGCCGGCACCCCAACGCGAACTTCTACAACGGCCGCAACTTCAACAAGGGCACCCACGAGGCCCGGGTCGGCTTCGAGTCCGACACCTGGGGCACCTCGCGTTCGTTCTTCAGCATCGACTGGAACCCGGACCTGAAGGGCGCCACCGTCATCAGCGCCAAGCTGAGGCTGCTGGAGACCTACGCGTGGTCGTGCAGCGCACGGACGATGAACGTGTACCTGACCGGTCCGATCAGCAACAAGACGACGTGGAAGAACGCGCCGTCGATGACCAGCGGCAACAAGCTGGGCAACAGGAGCTTCTCGCACGGCTACCGGTCCTCCTGCCCGGACGACTGGGAGGCCTTCGACGTCAAGCCCGCCGCCCAGAAGGCCGTCGCCGGCGGCTGGAGCACGCTCACCATCGGCCTGCGTGCGGGTGACGAGGGATCCGCCTACTCCTGGAAGAAGTTCCAGGCCGACGGCGACTTCTCCCCGTACGTCGAGCTCGTCTACAACCGCCCGCCGGCCGCGCCCTCACGCCTGGACCTCGACCCCGAGCTCTCCTGCGACACCACGTCCCCTTACATCAACGTCGGTGCCTCGTCGATCACCTTCTGGGCGAGCAGCAGCGACAAGGACGGCAACCTGGCGTCCGTCACCTTCGAGCTCTGGCCGACCGGCGGCTCCGGCAACCTGCTGGGCAGCAAGGCCAAGGTCTCGGCCGGCAGCCAGACCTCGTCGGCGCGGGTGCACACCGATCCCTTCTCGACCAGTGGCCTGAAGAACGGCACCACCTACTCCTGGCGGGCCAAGTCGCTGGACAAGCAGGGCACCACCTCGGCCTACACCCCCACCTCGACACCGTGCCGGTTCGTCTTCGACAGCGCCCGGCCCACCCC
>NZ_JARAVO010000248.1:0-13866 GCF_033792805.1 Streptomyces sp. PA03-1a | reverse complement strand
CGCCGCCCCCGCAGCCGGAGCCCGAGCCCGAACCCCAACCGGCGCCGCAACCTCTGTAATGCCTGGTCAGAGCCGTGAAGTGAGCCATCGCTGTCCCGGTGGGCGTCCCGTCTGGTTCAATGGGTGCCATGGCCAGCCTCACTGACACCGCGACAGGTCGCAGCGACCTCGAGCCGTTCTGGCCGTCCAGGCAGGAGTACCAGTTCGACCGGGAGTGTTGTCGCGCGGTCCCCGCGCGGACCCCGGCCCACAGCTGACGCCGTCCCCCGGTCGCCGCCCGCTGCCGGCCTCCCGGCGGTCCCGCGCAATACGTCGTCCCACGACCCTTCGCGCGAGAGCCGAGACCTCCATGTCGTCCAGCACCCAGTCCCTGCCCCTGCCCGCCGTGAACCGTCAGCACCTGCGCGCCGTCCGCTCCGGCGACGTCCCGCCGGTGCCGGACTTCCTCCCGCCCGGCGCCACCTGGCTGCCCGCCCCCGGCCACCTGATGCCCACGGGCGTCGGCGGGCCGCCGATGGTCGGCTACCTCGTCCTCGTCCCCATCGAGGGGCAGCCGGTGCCCCCGTCCCCGGCATCCGCCGACCTGCCGGTCACCGTCGACGGCGAGCGCCGCGTCGCCCAGGTGCGCGGCCGCGCACTCGACCTGACCTACCTGGAGTTCGAGCTGCTCGCCCACCTGGTGGCGCATCCGCACCGCGTGCACACCCGCGACCAGCTCGTCACCACGGTCTGGGGGTACGGCCACGTCGGGGACGGACGCACCGTCGACGTCCACATCGCCCGGCTGCGCCGCAAGCTCGGCCCCGAACACCGCGGCAGCATCGTGACCGTGCGCCGGGTCGGCTACAAGTACGCGCCGCCGGCGGCCCGCTGAGCCTTCCGGCGGACGGCGGAGGGGGGCCGGGCGGCCGCCGGGAGCGTTCCCGGAACCGGCGGAAACCCGGCTCTCCCACAGGTCCCCTCTGTAGCATGTCCCCCTACCGGACTATGGGTACGCTGTCACCGTTCCGGTGCGGCTCGACGCAGCGGGGAGCAGGTCCGGAGGGCGTGATGGCTGAGTCTCGGCAGTGGGCGCCCCCTGCGCCCGCGACGGTCGCCTGGCCGGCTCCCGCCGCCGCCCACATGTCGCTCAACGACGTCGGCGGCTTCGACTGGGACCTCGACCGCGACCGCATGCACCTCGACGAACACGCCCTGCGGACCGTCGACCTGCGCCCGCAGGACTTCGACGGCGACCCGAAGGCGCTGTTCTCCCGGCTGGCGCCCGACGAGGCCGGCGACGTCACCCGGACGATCACCCAGGCCCTCGGCGAGGGCCACTCCTCCTTCCGCGCCTTCAGCCGGCTCACCCGGCGCGACGGCCGCCGTGGCTGGATACGTTTCCAGGGCCGCATCGTCCGCGACGGCACCGGCCGGGCGAACCGGGTGATCGGCATCGTCAGCGACGCCACCGACGAACTCGCCCAGGCGGCGGAGTGCCTGCGCGCGGACGAGGACCACCCGACCGAGAGCACCCTGGTCATGGAGGTCACCGCGTCGCTGGCCCGGGCCGTGACCGTGCGCGACGTGACCGCGGCCCTCACCGGGAACCCCAGGATGGACCGGCTCGGCATAGCCAGCCTCTTCCTCGGCCAGGTCGAGGCCGGCCGGGTCCACGTGGTGAGCGACGCCAAGGCCAGCAGTTGGGTGCCGTCGCTGCAGTACACGCGGATCGAGGACGACTTCCCGATGAGCGAGGTGGTACGGACCCTCGTCCCGCGCTTCATCACCTCCGGCGAGGAGTTCGCCCGGCGCTACCCCAAGTTGTGGCCGCACATCGAGCCGCTCGGCGCCTCCGCCGCCGCGTACCTCCCGCTGATCGCCCAGGGCCAGCCCATCGGCGCCCTGGGCCTGCTGTACCGGCACAAGCAGGGTTTCTCCCCGCAGGAGCGCCACCTGCTGATCGCGCTCAGCGGCAGCATCGCGCAGAGCCTGCAGCGGGCCATCCTCTTCGACCAGGAGCACGACATCGCGCAGGGTCTGCAGACCGCGATGCTGCCCCGCACCATCCCGCGCATCCCCGGCACCGAGATAGCGGTGCGCTACCGCTCCGCCCGGCTGGCCCGGGACATCGGCGGCGACTGGTACGACGTCGTGGCGATGCCCGGCGGCCGGGTCGCCGTCATCATCGGCGACGTCCAGGGCCACGACACCCACGCCACGGCCGTCATGGGCCAGTTGCGGATCGCCTTGCGGGCCTACGCCGGCGAGGGCCATCCGCCCGCCAGCGTCATGGCGCGGGCCTCGGCCTTCCTGTACGAGCTCGACACCGACCGCTTCGCCACCTGCCTGTACGCGCAGGTCGACCCGGCCACCGGGTCCGCCCTGCTGGTGCGGGCAGGCCACATCGACCCGCTGGTCCGGCAGGCCGATGGCACCGTGCGCGTGCTGCCCACCGCGGGCGGGCTGCCGCTGGGCCTGTCCGCCCAGTTCGGCAGGCCCGACTACCCGGTCACCCCCGCTGAACTCGGTCCCGGCGACACCCTCCTGATGTTCAGTGACGGACTCGTCGAGCGGCCCGGCGCCGACCTCGACGACGGCGTGCGGCGGCTGGCCGGGGCGCTGGGCGAAGGCCCGCGCGAGGTCGGGGACCTCGCCGACCACCTCACCGCCGTCATGGGCGAGCAGGCCACCGACGACGACATGGCCCTGCTGCTGCTCCGGCGCGACAGCGACGCCTCCCCGCACCCGCCGCACCGGCTGCACCGGCACATCGCCCCCGGCGACCCCAAGGCCCTGTCCGAGGCCCGGGCCACGGTCCGTGACGCCATGGCGGGCTGGGGCCTGAGCGACCGGGTGGACGAGGCGGAACTCGCCGCCGGCGAGCTGATCACCAACGCGCTGGTGCACACCGACGGCGGCGCCGTGCTCACCCTGCGCATGCTCCCCGACGCGTCCCTGGCCCACGCCACCCCGGACGCCACCCGGCGGCTGCGCATCGAGGTGCACGACCTCGCGGCGAACTGGCCTCGCCGTCGCCGGCCCGGCGACGGCGAGGTGTCCGGGCGCGGTCTGCTGCTGGTCGACCGGCTCGCCGACGCGTGGGGTGTGGAGCCGCACGGTTCCGGCAAGGCAGTGTGGTGCGAATTCCGCGACCGCAGGAGCGGTTCGGAGCCCCTCGGGCACTGACGGTGAGGGTCCGCCGGCACACCGTTCGCGCCGGTCACGCACCCTGGATTCACCCGGACGGCTCACCCGCCACGACACACCGCCCGATTGGACGCAGGCTGTCGGTGAGGAGCCAAGAAGCCACTCTGCTCACATGCTGGCCGCGCCGGCACC
The DNA here is from genome assembly GCF_033792805.1 of Streptomyces sp. PA03-1a. NCBI lineage: Bacteria > Bacillati > Actinomycetota > Actinomycetes > Kitasatosporales > Streptomycetaceae > Streptomyces > Streptomyces sp. PA03-1a. The sequence continues at coordinate 10,545 of NZ_JARAVO010000248.1, read as the reverse complement.
GGGGAGGTCTGCGATGCCGACGGTGTCTACGAGCGTGATCGTCACCCGTACCGTGGAAGAGGTCTTCACCTTCCTTGCCGACGCCCGCAACCTCGCGTCGTGGAACTCCGGCATCGCCGCCGTGGCGGCGGACGCCGTACCGCCCGGCGAGCGGGCCGTCTACCGCTACCACTATCCGGGCCGCCACCGGGAGCACCGGCTGGAGTGCTCGGTCTACCAGCCCTGCCGGCGGATCGCCTACCGCGGCCGGCGGATGTGGAGCCCGCTGGGCACCCAGACGCCCGAGTTCGCGTTCCGGATGCTGCCGCACTCGCGGGGCGCGTTCGTCCAGCTCCAGGTCACCTGCCAGCTCGGCGGCGGCATGCTGCTGCTGAGCCCGTTCCTGGGCTGGGCGTGGCGCCGCGACCTCCCTGAGGACGCGCGCCGGCTGCGCGAGGCCCTCGGCGACCACACGGTGGCGCCGCCCCTGCTACCGCCGCCTCCGCCACCACCTGCGCCGGTGGGACAGCTCAGGGCGGCCCAGGCCCGGGCACCGGCGGGCGAGGTCGTCGGAGCCGTTCCCGCGCCGCCGGCCAGGGGGCTGCGCCGTGCCATGGGCCGTGTAGCAGGTCAGGGCCGGATCGGCACGGGCAGCTGACGGATCCGCTGGAATCCCGGCCGCCCGGCCGGTTCGCTGACAGGCTGGACGCCGTACGTGCCCCCCGCACCACAGCACAGAGAGGAACCGCAGATGGCGGAGCAGGCCCGCATCGGCGTCACCGGACTCGCGGTCATGGGCCGCAACCTGGCCCGGAACCTCGCGCGGCACGGCCACCCGGTGGCCTTGTACAACCGCACCCCGGCCAGGACGCGCTCCCTCGTGGAGGAGTTCGGCGGCGAGGGCGAGTTCCATCCGGCGGAGTCCCTCAAGGAGTTCGTCGACTCACTCGAACGGCCCCGGCGCATCATCATCATGGTCAAGGCCGGTGCCCCCACCGACGCCGTGATCGACGAGCTGGTGCCGCTGCTGGAGCCCGGCGACATGGTCGTCGACGGCGGCAACGCCGACTACCGCGACACCCGGCGCCGGGAGAAGGCGCTGCGCGAACAGGGTCTGCACTTCGTCGGCACCGGGATCTCCGGCGGCGAGGAGGGCGCCCTCAACGGTCCCTCGATCATGCCGGGCGGCTCCGTGGAGTCGTACGAGTCGCTCGGCCCGATCCTCGAGGACATCGCCGCCAAGGTCGACGGGGTGCCGTGCTGCACCCACGTGGGCCCGGACGGTGCCGGGCACTTCGTCAAGATGGTCCACAACGGCATCGAGTACTCCGACATGCAGCTCATCGCCGAGGCCTACGACCTGCTGCGGCACGCCGCGGGCAAGCGGCCGGGCGAGATCGCGGAGATCTTCCGCACCTGGAACTCCGGCCGCCTGGAGTCGTACCTCGTCGAGATCACCGCGGAGGTGCTGGCCCACACGGACGCCGACACCGGCAGACCGTTCGTCGACGTGGTGCTGGACCAGGCCGGCCAGAAGGGCACCGGCAGCTGGACGGTGCAGAACGCCCTGGAGTTCGGCGTCCCCGTCTCCGGCATCGCCGAGGCGGTCTTCGCACGGTCGCTGTCCGGCAGCGCGGAGCTGCGGGCCGCCTCGCGCGGGCTGCCCGGACCGGCGGAGACCTGGCTGGACAGCGCGGCGGGCGACCGCTTCGCGGACGACGTCGAGCAGGCGCTGTACGCCTCCAAGATCGTCGCCTACGCCCAGGGGTTCAACCTGATCCAGGCGGGCAGCAACGAGTTCGGCTGGGACATCGACGCGGGCTCCATGGCGACGATCTGGCGCGGCGGCTGCATCATCCGGGCGCGCTTCCTCAACCGCATCAAGGAGGCGTTCGACTCCGAGCCGGGCCGCCCCACCCTGCTGACGGACGCGCACTTCGCCGAGGCCCTCGGCAACGCGCAGGCGGCATGGCGGCGGGTCGTCTCCACGGCGGCACAACTCGGCGTGCCCGCACCGGGCTTCTCCGCGGCGCTGGCGTACTACGACGCCCTGCGGGCGGAGCGGCTGCCCGCCGCGCTCATCCAGGGGCAGCGCGACTTCTTCGGCGCCCACACCTACAAGCGGGTGGACAAGCCCGGCTCCTTCCACACGCTCTGGGGCGGCGACCGCTCGGAGCACCCGGCCGACTGACGCCGGCCGACGCCCGATGTCGCGTGGGCCCGGCCTCGGCCGGGCCTACGCGGCGACCGGCGGGGTGATCACCTGCTCCGCCCAGACCGTCTTGCCCGTCTCCGTGTAGCGGGTGCCCTGGGCGTCGGTGAGCTGCGCGACGATGGACAGCCCCCGGCCGTCCTGGTCGCTGGGCGCCGCGTGGCGCGGGTGCGGGGCGGCGCTGCAGGAGTCCGACACCTCGCAGACCAGGACCCGGTCGCGGATGATCCGCAGCCGGATCGGCCCCGTGGAGTACCGGATGGCGTTGGTGACGAGTTCGCTGACGACCAGCGTGGTGGAGAAGGACAGTTCCGGGAGCTTCCAGTCCGTCAGCAGGCGGTCCGTCCAGGCCCGTGCCTCCGCCACCGCCGCGGGATCGTTGGACACCTCGCGGGTGGCGACGTCGCCGGCGTTCAGGGCGCGGGTGCGGGCGGCGAGGAGCACCGGCTCCGAGCCGGGTGCCGCGGTGCGCAGGACGCCGTCCAGCACCGTCGCCGGCTCGGCCGCCTCCCCGCCGCCGGCGGGCAGCACGCGCAGCCCGGTGACCTGGCCGGCGCCCTCCGAGCCGATGGGGAGCCCGTCCGTGCCGCAGCTCAGCAGCAGCACGCTGCCGGGCGGCACGTCGCACTCGGTGACCTCCGGCCCGCCGGGTACGGGAGCGTCCTCCTCCACTTCCTCCGCCGCCTCCGGGGGCGTGGCGGGCAGAGCCTGGGCCGGGTAACCGCCGCACGCCACGGTGCAGCGGCAGGCCACCGGGTCGTAGACGACGATCAGGCACCGGTCGGCCTCGTCGGCGAGGGGGGTCGCGGTGGGCCGGTGGAGCCGGGAGATGACCTCGCCCGGGCTCATGTCGAGCAGTATCAGCGCCCGGACCGCGGCCTTGAGCTGGCTCATCGCCGTCGCCGCGGGGACGCCCTGCCCGCGTACCGAACCGGTCACCAGGGCCACCCGGGCGCTGGGGAGCGGGATGACGTCCACCCAGGCCCCCGGGGCCGCGGCCGGCGGCAGGTGCCCCCGGGGGTCCTCGATCGCGGTGACCCGCGGGCCCTGCGGCGCCAGCAGGGCCTGCTGCAGGATCCGTCCGGCGGCGTTCTGGACCAGGCGCCGGCGGGCATCGTCCAGCAGCCTGGCGGCCCTGCGGGCCAGACGGCCCGCCGCCATCAGGTCGGCCCGGGAGAAGGCCGGGGAGCCCGTCGTCCGGTAGAAGGCCGCGACCCCCAGGACGACACCGCCGACGTCCAGCGGCATCACGAGCAGGGAGTGCGTGCCCGTGATCCGCAGCAGGGGGGCGCGCACCGGGTCGCGGGCGAGCCACCCCGTCTGCGGGCGGAGGTTCATCACCAGGTGCGGCCGCAGGTCGGTCAGCGACGCGTGGTACGGAGTCCTGGGCGGCAGGCTGCTGACGTCGCCGACCTCGAAGGCGCGCGGTACCGCGGTGCCCCGGGCCGCCCGGAAGGCCCCCCGGCGGAAGGTGAGTCCGGTGGCGGGCAGCCCGGAGATGGCGGCCTGCTCCGAGACGGTGGCGTCCGAGACCTCGACGGCGGCGAAGTCGGCCACGGTCGGCACGGCTGAATCCACGAGCTGCTGGGCTGCGTCGTAGGACCACGGCCGGTCCACAGGGCCGGCCTGGGGCGGGAGGGTGGCACAGAGCATGACGGTCGCCTCGGGTGAGGTCGGGGTCGGCGGACTGTTTGGTAGGCATTTCAAACACTTGTCTTCCGCTTTCGAGGCTGCCCCTCCGGCCGGGCGAACGCATCCCCGTCGATCCGCAGAGGTCATCCGGGATTCCCCGCAGATGTGACTGCGGGTTTCCCGCAACACCGGCGGCGCGGGCTGCCCGCCGCGCGCGCCCGATCTAACGTGTGTGCTATGGACGTCCTCAGCCGCCCCGACGGCAGGCAGCCGCACCCGGTCATCTCGGTCGTACTCGCCGACGACCACCTGGTGGTGCGCGCGGGCATGCGGCTGCTGATGGCCGCCGACCCGGCCTTCGAGATCGTCGCCGAGACGTCCACCGTTCCGGAGACCCTGGAAGCCGTCCGGCGCCACCACCCGAGGGTGCTCGTCCTGGACCTGACCATGTCGGGCAGGTCCAGCCTGCCGACGATCCCGGCACTGCTGACCGAGTCGCCCAGGACGCGCATCCTGGTGCTGACCATGCAGGAGGACCCGGCGTTCGCCCGCGAGGCGCTGCGCACGGGGGCGGCCGGCTACCTGCTGAAGGAGGCCGCCGCCGAGGAACTGCTCGCCGCCGCCCACCAGGTCGCCGGTGGCGCCACCTATGTGCAGCCCTCGCTGGGGGCGCGGCTGGCGGTCGAGGACCTGGACCTGGCGGAACGGCACCACGAGGAGCCGCTCACCGACCGGGAGGCCCAGGTGCTGACCCTGCTGGCGCTGGGGCACACCAACCAGGAGATCGCCCGGCGCCTGTTCGTCTCCGTACGGACGGTGGAGACCCACCGGTCACGGCTGCGGGACAAGCTCGGCAAGGACAGCCGGGCCGAGTTGATCGCCGCGGCCAGAGAGCGCGGGCTGGTGGCATGACGCCGTCCGGCCCTGGAAGGACCGGGACGCGCCTGGCCCTGGAGGGGCTGGGCACCTGTCTCCTCGCGGCGGCGACCGTCATGGAGGTCACCGACCGCTCGCAGGGCTGGGAGCTCGTCCTCGCCCTCGCGGCGGCCGTCTGTTATGTGCTGCTCACCCCCCTGGTGGCGCCGCGGCAGCGGCTGTGGCTGGTGGTGGCCATCGCCTTCGCGCTGATGCTGACGGTGGCCGGGACGGTCCGCGTCGCCCAGCAGCCCTCGCTGAACGTCCTGCACGTGCTGCCGCTGCTGCTGGTCGCCTACGCGCTCTTCGCCGTCCGTTCCTCGGCGCGCCGGGATGCGAGGCTGCGCCGCGAGCGCGTCAGGGCCCGGCACGACGGCGAGGAGCGCGAGCGCCGCCGCTGGGCGCGTGAGCTGCACGACGACACCCTGCAGGAACTGGGGGCGGTCCAGGTGGTGCTGTCCACCGCCGCCGCGGACGGGCGGCCGGAGGCCATGCGGGAGGCCATCGACCAGGCACGCGGCCTCGTCGGCAACCAGATCGCCTCGCTGCGGCACCTGATCGTCGACCTGCGTCCGGTGGTGCTGGACGAGCTGGGGCTGCGCCCGGCCCTGCAGGCGCTGTGCCGGCGCTCCTTCGAGACGTACGGCATCCGCACCGAGTTGCGGCTCGGCGCGCACGCGGACACCGTCGGCGGCCAGCTCACCGCCGAGACGCAGGCGCAGATGTACCGGATCGTCCAGGAGGCGATCACCAACGCCGTGAAGCACGCCGAGCCGACCCGTGTCGTGGTCAGCCTGGAGAGCGACCAGCGCTCCGTGCACGTGGCGATCACCGACAACGGGCACGGCATGGCCGCGGCGACCGCCGCGGGCCGCGGCACCTTCCGCGCCGCGGAGCCGCCGTCGCCGCAGACCCGGGGCATGGGGCTGTCCGCGATGCGCGAGCGCGCCGAGCTGATCGACGCCCGGCTCGCCGTCCGCAGCGCCCCGGGCGAGGGCACGACCGTCGACCTGCGGGTGCCGTGCGAGCCGCGCGAGGTGCCCGGCGAGGGGTGAGCACGGCCCGCCTGCGCGGGCGGGGACCTCGACCGGCAGTATGGGGGGCGTGCGACTGACGCCTGTGACCTGGGAACGGCTGACCGAGGCTGTCGTGGACCGCGTGCTGGAGCTGAAGCCCGACGACGGCGGCGAGCGTCCCAGGGTCGCGATCGACGGGGCCCCGGCCACGCGCCCGGACGCGCTGGGGGAGGCGCTGGCGCAGGCGCTGCGGCTCAGTGGCCGGCCGGTCGTGCGGGTGCGGGCGCAGACCTTCTGGCGGCCCGCCTCGCAGCGCTACGAAACGGGGCGCCACGACTCCGACGCCTACTACGAGCGCTGGCTGGACACCGGGGCCCTGTGGCGGGAGGTCTTCGATCCGCTCGCGCCCGGAGGCACCGGGCGGGTGCTGCCCTCGTTGCGGGACCCGGTGACCGACCGTGCGACGCGGGCCGGGTACGAGGAACTCCCGCCCGGGGGCGTGCTGTTGCTGGAGGGCGCGCTCCTGCAGGGTTACGGCTTCCCCTTCGACCTCTGCGTCCACCTGCGGATGTCGGGGGCGGCCCTGGCCCGCCGCACACCGCAGGACGAGCGCTGGACGCTCCCGGCGTACGCCCGCTACGAGCAGGAGACGGCGCCCGGGGAGACCGCGGACGTCCTGGTGCACACCGACGACCCGCGGCACCCGGCCTGGACCGGGTGACCCGGCGGCCCTTGCCGCCGTACCGCCGTGACCGTTACCGTCGCGGACCACCATGACTGTCGCCATCGCTCCGCTGACCACCGAGCACGTCCCCGAGGCAGCGGCCCTCCTCGACCGCTGGCACGCCAGGGCCCGCAAGGCGCTGCCCCACCAGTCCGGCCGGACCACCGCGCCGCCGCCGGGTGAGGAACTGCTGGGCAAGATCCTGGCCGAGCCGCGCGTGGAGGCCGTCCTCGCCCGGGGCGGTGACGGGGCGCTCACCGGCTACCTCGCCGCGACCCCGCTCGACCTCGCGGAGGACGACCGCGCGGGCTTGCGCGCCCACCCGCGCTCCGCGCTGGTCTCGTACGGGGGGCACGCGCTGCGCGGCGGCCGGGACGGGGTGCGGGAGGACGTGCTGCGCGGGCTGTACGCGGCGGTGGCCGCGCGCCTGGTCGCGGAGCGCCGGCCGGTGCACTACGTGGACCTCCCCGCCGACGAGGCGGTCGCCTCGGCCTGGTTCCGCTCCGGCTTCGGTCTGGAGCGGGTGCGGGGCCTGATGGCGGTGCGGCCGCGCGGGCGGCAGCCGCGCGGTGTGGACGCGCTGTCGGTGCGCCGCGCGGGGCCCGGCGACCTGGACCGGATCGGGCGGATGGCGGTGGAGGCGGCACGCGCGGACCGCGGGACTGCGGTGTTCCGGCCGCAGCCCGAGGGGGCGTTGGCGAGGCTGCGGACGCACTACGCGCCCGCACTGGCCGATGCGCGCTGCGGGGCGTGGGTCGCCGCCCGCAGGGGCGAGGAGATCGGCATGGTGGTGCTGACACCGGCGGCGCCGGGCCCCGTCGTGCCCGACGGGTGCGTGGAACTGGCCGAGGCGTACGTGACCCAGGCCGCGCGGGGCGAGGGCATCAGCCGGGTGCTGCTCGCGACGGCGCTGGCGTGGGCGTACGACAGCGGCTACCGGCACATCACGGCCAGTTGGCCGGCGCTTTCGCCGGTGTCGGCGGCGCACTGGCCGGAGGTGGGCTTCCGGCCCGTGGCGTACCGGCTGCAGCGGGTGCTGGACCCACGCATGTGCGGGACACCACAACGTTGACAAGTTTGAGTGGCACGAAGCACTCCTCTTTCACTGTTAAACTAGTTTCAGATCGCCCGGCGGACCCAGGAGCGTCCGCGGCGAACCCCCAGCTGCCCCGGCCAGATCCCCCCGTCCTGGCCGGGGCTTCCCTTTGTTTTTGGTCTAGACATGACCAACTCATGGGAGTACCTTCGCTGTTGGTCTAGACCTAGTGCCTGCGGGCTGCGCACTGCTCTCAGAACTCCCCCACGTTCTCCGAGGAGCGAAGCATGCACAGGAAATTCGGCGCCGCCGTCGTCGGCCTGGGCCTCGTCGGGCTGTCCGTGCTCGGCACCGGCAGCGCCTGGAGCCACGGCTACACCGACGCCCCGATCAGCCGTCAGAAGCTCTGCGCCGACGGCACCGTGACCAACTGCGGCGACATCCAGTGGGAGCCGCAGAGCGTCGAGGGCCCCAAGGGCTTCCCGTCCTCCGGCCCGTCCGACGGCACCCTCTGTGCCGGCGGCAACAGCCGGTTCGCCCAGCTCGACGACCCGCGCGGCGGCACCGGCTGGCCCACCACGAAGGTGACGTCCGGTCAAAACTACAGCTTCCGGTGGCAGTTCACCGCCTCGCACGCCACCAGCGACTTCAAGTACTACATCACCAAGCAGGGCTTCGACCCCAGCCGGCCGCTCACCCGCTCCGCGCTGACCCTGACACCGTTCCTGACCGTCAACTACAACGGCGCCCGGCCGCCCGCCACGGTCACCCACCAGGGCATCATGCCCAGCAGGACCGGACGGCACATCATCTTGGCCGTCTGGTCCGTGGCGGACACCGGCAACGCCTTCTACGCCTGCTCCGACGTGCAGTTCTGACCCTCCGGAGCGGGCCGGCGGCCGAGCAGCCGCTCCTGTACGGCGTCGGCGGCACCGCCGCCGGCGCCCGACCGCTCCGTGCCGCCCGTGCCGCCGGTGCGGGCGGTGCGGGCGGCACGGACCCGTGTCCCGCCGTCCACCACCAGCTCGGCGCCGGTGACCCAGGCCGCCTCGTCGGAGGCGAGCCAGCGCACGGCCCGGGCGACGTCGCCGGGTTCGCCGATCCGTCCCATCGGCAGCGCGGCGGCGATCGCGCGCTCGGCGTCCTGCCACACGAAGCGCGCCATCTCGGTGCGCACCAGGCCGGGGGAGACCGCGTTGACCCGCACCGCCGGGCCGAGTTCGCCCGCGAGCTGCGCCGTCAGGTGCAGCAGCGCCGCCTTGCTGGTGCCGTAGGCGCCGACGTTCGGCCCGACGTGCCCGGCGCCCTCGGTGCAGACGTTGACCACCGCGCCGCCGTGCTCGCGCATCCAGGCCCGCCACGCCAGCTGGGTCAGCCGCAGGGGCGCCTCGACGTTGACCGCGAACGCGGCCCGCCACTGGTCCGGGTCGGCCTCCACGAGCGGCCCGTACGGGCGGTTGGTGGCGGCGTTGTTGACCAGGACGTCCAGGCCGCCGAGCGCGCGCACCGCGAGCGCCGCGCACTGCGCGAGGTGGCCGGGGTCGGCGACCGTCCCGGCCAGGGTGGCCACGGTGTGCCCGGCGGCGCGCAGCCGCCCGGCCGCCGCCTCCAGCCGGACCGGGTCGCGGGCGGTCAGCAGGATGCGCGCGCCCGCGGCGGCCAGTTCCGCGGCGACGGCCAGCCCGATCCCGCCGGACGCGCCGGTGACCAGCGCCGCGCGTCCGGCGAGGGGGAGGGGTTCCGTCATGAGGTCACCCTGTCATGACGGACCGTCAGTTTTCAGTGCGCCGATCTGAGTTCAGGGGCGCGGCGGTCAGCGGGTCAGCTGAGCGGGTGGTCAGGGGGTCAGCGTCCACTTCTGGTTGGCGCCGCCGGTGCAGGTCCACAACTGGAGCCGGGTGCCGTTGGCGGAGTTGTTGCCGGTGACGTCGAGGCACTTGTTCGCCTGCGGGTTGACGATGTCGCGCGCACCGGAGAGGACCCACTTCTGGTTGGTGCCGCCGCCGCAGTCCCACAGCTGCAGCTGGGATCCGTCGGCGGTGCCGAAGTCCTTGACGTCCAGGCACTTGCCCAGGGCGCGCAGGGTGCCGTCGGAGGCCGCGGTCCACTGCTGGGCGGCGGTGCCGTTGCAGTCGTAGAGCTGGACGGGGGTGCCGTTGGCGGGGTTGGCCCCGGCGACGTCGACGCACTTGCCGGCCAGGCCCGTGATGCGGCCCGTCGTGCCGCCCCCGCCCCCGCCGTCGGAGGTGGTGACGCGGACGTAGTCGACGACCAGCTGCTGCGGGAAGGCGGTGCTGCCGTCGGGGTCGCCCGGCCAGTAGCCGCCCACCGCGAGGTTGAGGATGACGAAGAACGGCTTGTTGAACACCCACGGGCGGCCGCCGAGGTCGGCCGGGGTGCGCCGCTGGTAGACGGTGCCGTCGACGGACCAGCTGATGGCGTCCGGGCTCCAGTCGACGGCGAAGGTGTGGAACGCGTCGGCGAAGGCCTGGCCGCCCGGCAGGGTGTAGCCCGCCCCGATGCCGCCGGAGCCGAAGTAGTCAGGGCCGTGGATCGTGCCGTGGACGGTGCCGGGCTCGAAGCCGACGTTCTCCATGATGTCGATCTCGCCGCTGGCCGGCCAGCCGACGTTGCCGATGTCGTTGCCCAGCATCCAGAACGCGGGCCACATGCCCTGGCCGCGCGGGATCTTCATCCGGGTCTCGACGTGGCCGTAGGTGGTGGTGAAGCGGCCCGAGGTGTTGAGCCGGGCGGAGGTGTACTGGCAACTGCCGTACCAGCACTGGTAACCGGCGGGGTTCTCCCTGCGGGCGGTGATGACGAGGTGGCCCTGGCCGTCGAGGGCCGCGTTGCGGTTCCCGGCGGTGTAGTACTGCCGTTCGTGGTTGTTGACGTTGTCGCCGGTCTCGATCTGCCACTTGCCGCCGTCGACGGCGCTGCCGGCCGCGCCGTCGAACTCGTCGGCGAAGGTGGTGACCGCGGCGGTGGCGGCGGGGGCCGCGGTCACCACCTTCGCCGACGAGTTCGACGG
>NZ_JARAVO010000247.1:0-14005 GCF_033792805.1 Streptomyces sp. PA03-1a | reverse complement strand
GTCTCGCGCAGCGGTGTCACCCCCGGCCTCCCCCTGGCCGCCCACTGGGGCCCCGAGGACCTGGTCCGCGCCTGGCGCGGCTGAACCGTCCGCCGCGGCTCAGGGCACCACCGCCGTCGCGGTGACCTCCACCAGCCGGCCGGCGTACCCGAGGCAGCCGACCCCGAGCAGCGTCGACGTGTGGGGCCCCTCGCCCAGCCCTGAGGCCCGGACGACCTCCCAGACCTGCGACAGTTCGGCGGGTTCGGTGCCCACGACGTACACGGTGGAGGCGACCACGTGCTCCAGGCCGCTGCCCACGGCCCGCAGCGCCTCGTCGAGATTGGCGACGACCTGGCGCGCCTGGGCGACGGGATCGCCGGGCCCCACCAGGGTGCCCTCCGCGTCGAGCGGTACGGAGCCCGCCATGAAGGCGAGCCGCTGCCCGGCCTCGACGACCGCGGCGTGCGCGTAACCGGGCGGCGGGAACAAGGTCGGGACGATCATGCGGTGCACCACGGGACCTCCTGGCTGGGAGCGGCTGACCCCGCGATCCTGCAGAGCCGCGGGCACGGACGTCACCCGGTTTTCCCGCACCCGGTGGCATCCGCCCGCCGCCGGGCCGAGAGTTCGCTGAGAAGTGCAACCGCCGTGTCACGGCTTGCCCATGGCTCCGTCTCGGTGCGCATGAAGGGGCGGGGGCCGTGGCAGGTTGACGGCATGACCATCATCGGCTGGATCGTACTGGGCCTGATCGCGGGCGCCATCGCGAAGATACTGCTGCCCGGGAAGGACCCGGGCGGACTGGTCGGGACGACGCTGATCGGCATCGCGGGCGCGGTGGTGGGCGGCTGGATCTCGGCGAAGTTCCTCGACCACCCCATCACCAAGGACTTCTACGACCTGCCCACGTGGGGCGCGGCCATAGGCGGCGCGCTCGCCCTCCTGATCATCTACCGCATCCTGTTCGGGGACTCCCGCCGCTGACCGCGGTCGCGGGGAGCAGTTGCACGTCCTCCCGGCGCACCGACAGGGCCTGCGAACGGCGCGGGTCCCACAGCCAGATCCAGTCCCCGGAGGCGCCGAAGGACAGGACGGCGTGGCCGGCCGGAACCGGGCCGTTCTCCACGGGGACGGGGCCCTCGCCGACGGGCACCACGCACATCAGGGTGCCGTGCAGCCCGAAGTACGTCGCCGGGACGTGTCCCCGCCCGGCGGCGGACGCCGCATCGCGGGCGGCCCGGTCCGCGTCGTGGGCGCCGGCGACGAGCGTGGTGGCCGCGAAGGCGGCCGACAGGAGCACGGTCACGGTGACCAAGGCGAGGCGGTTGTCGCCCTTGGCGATGTGCACGTGCCGCAGCCAGCCCGCGACCGCCGTGAAGAGCAGCACGAACCCCAGGGCGAGGCCCAGCGGTTCGGCGGCTGCCGCGTACGGCCACAGGTCCCCGGTGGAGCGGACCGAGCCGGACGGGATGCCGAACCGGTCGAGGTAGAACGCCTGCATCAGCCGCCCGAGCCAGGTCACCAGCGACCACCCCACGGGCAGGGCGAGCGGCACCAGCCAGACCGCGTTCCGTGAGAACCACGAGTCGCGCAGGGCGAAGTGGACCCCCGGCGCGCACAGGAGGGCCACCGCCGCCAGGGGCCACCACGGGAGTTCCGCGTCCGCCCCGGAGGCCGTCCAGCCCACCAGCAGCGCCGCCGAGGCCGCGGCGGCGGCCACGCCGGGCAGCGTCCGCACCCGGAGCGCGGTACGGTGCGTCCCGGTGGCCGCCGGGACGTCCGTCTCGGGCGGTGCGGGCCGCAGTTCGTGGGTGTCCGGTGTGAACGCGCTTCCACCGAGGGGACGTTCCGCGAGCTCCCGCTCGACGGCCTCCCGGGTGAGCACGGACGGCAGCCGCAGCAGCCGGTGCGCGCCGCGCCCGCCGCATGCCGCCCACCACCGTGCGAGCCGGTCGCGCCCTCCGCCGCCCGCGCCGGGACGGCGGATCACGCGGTACTCGGTCCGCGGATCGTCCGGCCGCAGCAGCAGCGCCGCGTCCCGGACCCACAGGCCGAGCTGATGGGTCCTCGCCAGGCGTTCCACGGCCCCGCACGCCGCCTTCTCGGCCCGCCAGCGGGAGCCGTTCAGCCGTACCTCGACGACGAGCGCGACGCGGCTGCCGCCCGCGGTGGCGGGGGCGTCCTCACGGCCCGCGCGGCGCACCGCCCACCCCCGCGCCTCCATCAGTCCCTGGGCGAGGGCGAGCTCGTCGGGCTCGTCGACGGCCTCGACCAGGAGACGTACGCGCTGGTTGAACGGGACCGCGGGGAGCGCCCCGGCCACCCCGGGGCGCTCCGCCCCCGGTTCCTGCGGGCGACGGCGCTGGGCGGGAACGCGCAGCGGCACGGCCTAGTCCTCCTCCAGCCAGCCCTCGAACTCCTCCGCCAGTTCGTTCAGCGCGGCGGGGTCGAGTTCCTCGTCCTCGTCGTTGATGAGCAGGAGCCACTGGGCGTCCTCGGCGTCGTCCTCGCCGGCGAGGGCGTCACGGAGGAGCTGGGGGCGGGCGGGCAGGTCGAAGCGCTCGGTGGCTTCGTCGGCGGCCTCCTCCGCGGCATCGCGGTCGGGGAGGACGAGCACATGTCTGACGTCGGTCACCGGGACATTGTGTCGGACCCGCGTGGGATGCTGGACGGCGATGGCCAGGAACAGTACGACAGACAGCCCGCTCGCCCCCGTGACGATCGCGGTGGGGCAGGAGGACCTGCTCCTCGACCGCGCGGTACGGGAGGTCGTGCTGGCGGCGCGGGCCGCCGACGCCGACACCGATGTGCGCGACCTCACCCCGGACGCGCTCCAGCCGGGCACGCTGGCGGAGCTCACCAGCCCCTCGCTCTTCGCCGAGCGCAAGGTCGTGGTCGTACGGAACGCGCACGACCTGTCCGCGGACACCATCAAGGACGTCAAGGCCTATCTGGACGCCCCCGCCGAGGAGATCACGCTCGTCCTGCTGCACGCGGGCGGCGCCAAGGGCAAGGGTCTGCTCGACGCGGCCCGCAAGGCCGGGGCGCGCGAGGTGGCCTGCCCGAAGATGACCAAGCCGGCCGACCGGCTGGCCTTCGTCCGGCAGGAGTTCCGCGCGCTGGGGCGGTCCGCGACCCCCGAGGCCTGCCAGGCCCTGGTGGACGCCATCGGCAGCGACCTGCGGGAGTTGGCGAGCGCCTGCGCCCAGCTCGCCGCCGACGTGGAAGGCGCGATCGACGCGGCCGTGGTCGCCCGCTACTACACGGGCCGTGCCGAGGCCACCGGCTTCGAGGTCGCCGACCTCGCGGTGACCGGCCGCGCCGCCGAGGCACTGGAGCGGCTGCGCTGGGCGATCGCGGTCGGCCAGCCGCTGCCCGGCATCACGTTCGCGCTCGCCTCGGGCGTCCGGGCCATCGGCAAGCTCGCCTCCGCCCCGCGCGGGGCGCGCCCCGCGGACCTGGCGCGGGAGCTGGGCATGCCGCCGTGGAAGATCGACCGCGTCCGGCAGCAGATGCGCGGCTGGTCAGGGGACGGTGTCTCCGCCGCCCTGCGCGCGGTCGCCGAGGCCGACGCCGCGGTCAAGGGCGGCGGTGCGGACCCGGCCTACGCCCTGGAGAAGGCGGTCGTCGCCGTGGCCCGGGCCGCGCGGGCCCGCTGAGGGCCGCAGCCGGAACCGGACGTGCCGAAAGGCCCCGTACCGGGAGGTACGGGGCCCTTCGGGGGCCGCACCCGCGTGGCGAACGCAGGCCGCGTGCGGCCGGAACATCAAGGGTGCCGGTGGAGGAGCGGGTGAGAGGGACCGCTGTGTCCGTCATCGGCGGGTACTGCTGCGGGAAGGCTCAGCCCTGGAGGCCGGCGACCTTGAGAGCCAGCGCCGACTTCTTGTTGGCGGCCTGGTTCTTGTGGATGACGCCCTTGCTCACGGCCTTGTCGAGCTTCTTGGAGGCGAGACGCGCGGCCTCGGTCGCCTTCTCGACGTCGCCGGTGGCCACGGCCTCACGGGTGCGACGGATGGCGGTCTTGAGCTCGGACTTGACGGCCTTGTTGCGCAGGCGCGCCTTCTCGTTGGTCTTGTTGCGCTTGATCTGGGACTTGATGTTCGCCACGAAAGAGCCTTTTCAGGTTTGGTCTGATGGGGTCCGCGCCTCGGGTAAGAGGGCACGAGGCGCGACTGCCCAGGTTAGCAGTCGGCCGCCGCGCCGCCCAAACCGGTGGCCCGTGGCGGGTCCCGCGGCTCCTCCCGCACCGCCCGGCACGGCCGTGGGCCCCGGCCATGGGACTATGGGAGCCATACGTATCGATCCGACCAGAGGCGACAGGCGCCTCAAGAGACAGGACCCTGCGTGCCCGCGACCCCTTCGAACGTGCCGGAGCCGAGCCGTACCGACCCGGCGCTGATCCGCAATTTCTGCATCATCGCGCACATCGACCACGGCAAGTCGACCCTTGCCGACCGGATGCTCCAGCTGACCGGTGTGGTGGATCAGCGGCAGATGCGCGCCCAATACCTCGACCGCATGGACATCGAGCGCGAGCGCGGCATCACGATCAAGTCCCAGGCGGTCCGTCTGCCCTGGGCGCCCACCGCGGGCGCCGATGAGGGGAAGACCCACATCCTGAACATGATCGACACCCCGGGGCACGTGGACTTCACCTATGAGGTCTCCCGGTCGCTCGCGGCCTGTGAGGGCACCATCCTGCTGGTCGACGCCGCCCAGGGCATCGAGGCGCAGACACTGGCCAACCTCTACCTGGCGATGGAGAACGACCTCACCATCGTCCCGGTGCTGAACAAGATCGACCTGCCGGCCGCGCAGCCCGAGAAGTTCGCCGAGGAGCTGGCCAACCTCATCGGCTGCGACCCCTCCGAGGTGCTGCGGGTCTCCGCCAAGACCGGACTCGGCGTCGAGGCGCTGCTGGACCGCGTGGTGGAGACCGTCCCGGCCCCGGTCGGTGTCGCCGACGCGCCCGCCCGTGCGATGATCTTCGACTCCGTGTACGACTCCTACCGCGGTGTCGTCACCTACGTCCGGGTCGTCGACGGTCAGCTCAACAAGCGCGAGCGCATCAGGATGATGTCCACCGGCGCGACCCACGAGCTGCTGGAGATCGGCACCAACTCGCCCGAGATGCTGTCGGCCGACGGCCTCGGCGTCGGTGAGGTGGGCTACCTGATCACGGGTGTGAAGGACGTCCGCCAGTCCAAGGTGGGCGACACGATCACCCAGCAGTCCAAGGGCGCCACCGAGGCACTGGGCGGCTACAAGGACCCCAAGCCCATGGTGTTCTCCGGCCTGTACCCGCTGGACGGCTCCGACTACCCGGAGCTGCGCGACGCGCTGGACAAGCTGCAGCTCAACGACGCCGCGCTGGTCTACGAGCCGGAGACCTCCGCGGCCCTCGGCTTCGGTTTCCGCGTGGGTTTCCTCGGCCTGCTGCACCTCGACGTGATCCGCGAGCGGCTGGAGCGCGAGTTCGGGCTCGACCTGATCGCCACCGCGCCCAACGTGGTCTACCGGGTGGTGATGGAGGACGGCGCCGAACACGTCGTCACCAACCCCAGCGAGTTCCCCGAGGGCAAGATCGCCGAGGTGTACGAGCCGGTGGTGCGGGCCACGATCCTGGCGCCCACGGAGTTCATCGGCGCGATCATGGAGCTCTGCCAGACCCGGCGCGGCTCGCTGCTCGGCATGGACTACCTCTCCGAGGACCGGGTGGAGATCCGCTACACCCTCCCGCTCGCCGAGATCGTCTTCGACTTCTTCGACCAGCTGAAGTCCAAGACCCGCGGCTACGCCTCGCTGGACTACGAGCCCACCGGCGAGCAGACCTCCAGCCTGGTCAAGGTCGACATCCTGCTGCACGGAGACAAGGTGGACGCCTTCTCGGCGATCACGCACAAGGACGCGGCGTACGCGTACGGGGTGCGCCTGGTCGCCAAGCTGCGCGAGCTCATCCCGCGGCAGGCCTTCGAGGTGCCGATCCAGGCCGCCATCGGCTCGCGGGTCATCGCCCGCGAGACCATCCGCGCCATCCGCAAGGACGTCCTCGCCAAGTGCTACGGCGGTGACATCTCCCGTAAGCGGAAGCTGCTGGAGAAGCAGAAGGAGGGCAAGAAGCGGATGAAGATGGTCGGTTCCGTGGAGGTGCCGCAGGAGGCCTTCATCGCGGTGCTCTCCAGCGACGAGGGCGCGGCCAAGAAGAAGTAGCCGGCGCGGCTCGCCGGCGCGGTCCGACGCACCGCACAGGAAGGGCGCTTGTCCGATGACCGGGCAGGCGCCCTTTCGTATGAGCGGACCGGCATTCGGGTGATTGGCAAAAACCCCGGGCCGCGCGGTTTCTGCCGGGGATCGAGGGCGTTACTCATCGTGACAGCGGCGAAAGGCGTCGCTGCGGAAGGGGAATGTGAAGTGAAGTACTCGAAGGCCGCGGCCGTCGTAGCCGGTTCCGTGATCGCGCTGGGCGCCGCCGGTGCCGCCGCGTCCCCCGCCTTCGCCGGGGAGGCCCTCCCGCTCGGCAACGGGCCGATGAAGATCCTGGACGCCAAGGACGAGGTCGCCAAGACCGGTCTGAAGGCGGTCACGGGCAAGACGAACGAGCTGCTCGGCGGTGCCGGCAAGACGGGGGGCACCAAGGGCATGATCGGTGGTCTGCCCATCGGCGGCTGAGCGCCGTACATCCCGCGGTGCCGCCGACGGGTGGCCGGAGCGGTGGCCGGAAGGCGGGCTCCCCGGATTCCGGGCGGGCCCGCCGTTATGTGTACGTACCATGTATCCGGTCGTCACGGTTGCATCGCGGTGGCCGCGGCCCCTTACCAAGCGGGCGCCGATTCCCTACTCTGATCACCACTCGTTAGTTACTCGCGAGTCACCCAGCAAAGAGGCGGGCCCCCGGAGGTTGTCGTGACCGACACGCAGACTTTGATCGAGAACCGGCCGCCCTCCGTGGCGAACCTGTTCCTGGAGCGCGTCGAGGCGACGCCCGATGCCGAGGCGTACCGCTTCCCGGTGCCGTCGGCCGACGGCGGTCCGGAAGAATGGAGGTCGCTCACCTGGAAGCAGGCCGCGGACCGGGTCCATGCCATCGCCGCGGGCCTGATGGACCTGGGGGTGCGCCCCGAGGAGCGGGTGGCCATCGCCTCCGCCACCCGGGTCGAGTGGATCCTGGCCGACCTCGGCGTGCTCTGCGCCGGCGCCGCGACCACCACCGTCTACCCGAGCACCAACGCCGACGAGACGGCCTTCATCCTGGCCGACTCCGGCAGCCGGGTGCTGATCGCCGAGAACGCCGTGCAGCTGGCCAAGGCCGTCGAGCGCCGTGCCGAGCTGCCCGAACTGGCCCACGTCGTGGTCGTGGACGCCGAGGACGCCGACCTCGGGGAGGACGGGTGGGCGCTCTCGCTGGCCCAGCTGGAGCAGCGCGGCAAGGTCTACCTGGAGAAGAACCCCGAGGCCGTCCGCAAGACCGTGGGCGACATCACCAAGGACCAGCTGGCCACCCTCATCTACACCTCCGGCACCACCGGCCGCCCCAAGGGCGTGCGGCTGCCGCACGACTGCTGGGCGTACATGGCCCGCGCGATCCAGGCGAACGGCCTGCTGGAGGCGGACGACGTCCAGTACCTCTGGCTGCCGCTGGCGCACGTCTTCGGCAAGGTGCTGACCGCCGGGCACATCACCATCGGCCACGTGACCGCGGTCGACGGCCGCGTCGACAAGATCATCGAGAACCTGCCGGTCGTGCAGCCCACCTACATGGCCGCCGTCCCGCGCATCTTCGAGAAGGTCTACAACGGTGTCGCCGCCAAGGCCCGCGCAGGCGGCGCGGCGAAGTACCGGATCTTCAAGTGGGCCGTCGAGGTCGCCCGCGAGTACGCCAAGGTCACCCAGGACAACCGCCGTCGCACCGGCAACGCCGGCGCGCCCTTCGGGCTCTCCGCCAAGCACGCCGTCGCCGACCGCCTGGTGTACGCCAAGCTCCGCGACGCCTTCGGCGGCAAGCTGCGCGCCTGCGTCTCCGGCTCGGCCGCCCTCTCCCCGGAGATCGGCTACTTCTTCTCCGGCGCCGGCATCCACATCCTGGAGGGCTACGGCCTGACCGAGTCCAGCGCCGCCAGCTTCGTCAACCCCGGCGAGGCCTACCGGACCGGCACCGTCGGCAAGCCGCTGCCCGGCACCGAGGTCCGCATCGCGGAGGACGGCGAGATCCTGCTGCGCGGCCCCGGCATCATGCAGGGCTACCACGGGCTGCCCGAGAAGACGGCCGAAGTGCTGGAGTCGGACGGCTGGTTCCACACCGGTGACATCGGGGAGCTCTCCGCGGACGGCTACCTCACGATCACCGACCGCAAGAAGGACATCATCAAGAACTCCAACGGCAAGTACATCGCGCCGGCCGCGGTCGAGGGCCAGTTCAAGGCCGCCTGTCCGTTCATCAGCAACGTCCTGGTGATCGGCGCCGACCGCAACTTCTGCACCGCGCTGTTCGCCCTCGACGAGCCCACGATCCTCGGCTGGGCGAAGGAGAACGGCCTGGAGGGCAAGCCCTACGCGGAGGTCGTCGGCTCCGAGCAGGTGCGGGCCTTGATGGACGGCTACGTGCAGCGGGTCAACGCGGACCTGCAGCGCTGGCAGCAGATCAAGACCTTCCGCGTGCTGCCGCGCGACCTGGACGTCGAGCACGGTGACCTCACCCCGAGCCTGAAGCTCAAGCGGCCGGTCGTGGAGCGGGAGTTCAAGGACCTGATCGAGGACATGTACGCCGGCACGCGGGAGGACTGAGCGTCTCAGTCACCCACCCGGGGGCCCGGCAGGTCCACGTCGCGCAGCGTGTGTTCCAGCCGGGCCACGCGGCGGGCGAGCGCGGTGACGTCCGGACGGCCGTCGGCGGCGAGCTGCCGCTCGACGGCCGCGAGGCGCTGCTCGATCGCCTCCAGCCGGTCCCGGTCGCGCTCCAGAAGGCCCCGCAACTGGCGGGTCTTGTGGTGGAGTTCCAGGAAGACGGTCACCTTGGCGCGCAGCACCCAGGGGTCGAAGGGCTTGGTGAGGTAGTCCGCCGCGCCGGTGGCGTAGCCGCGGAAGGCGAAGGTGGTGTCCAGGTCGTTCCCGGTCAGGAAGATGATCGGGATGTCCTTGGTCTGGTCGAGGCGCTTGATGTTCGCGGCGGTCTCGAAGCCGTCCATGCCCGGCATCAGGACGTCGAGCAGCACCACCGCGAACTCCTGGCGCAGCAGCGCCTTCATCGCCTCCTCCCCGGAACGGGCGCGCACCAGCGGCTGGTCGAGCGTGCCGAGGATGGCCTCCAGGGCGATCAGGTTGTCCTCCATGTCGTCCACGAGGAGGATGCCGGCCTTCCCCGTGACCGTGGCGGTGCCGCCCGGGGTCACGAGGTGGGGCCGTCGGGGCCGCCGGGGCAGGACCGTTCGCCGTCCCGGCCCGCGTCGGGGTCGAGCAGCAGGTGCGCCGCGTGCAGCAGCCGGTCCACGTCGACCGGTTTGGGCACGTAGTCGTTGGCGCCGCAGGCGATCGAGCGCTCCCGGTCGCCCGGCATCGCCTTCGCCGTGAGGGCGATGATCGGCAGCTCGGCGAAGCGCGGGGTGCGGCGGATGGCCTCGATCGTCTCGTATCCGTCCATCTCGGGCATCATGATGTCCATCAGCACGAGGGCGACGTCGGGGTTCCGCTCCAGGGTCTCGATCCCCTCGCGGCCGTTCTCCGCGTACAGGACGGGCATCCCGATCCGGCCCAGGACGTGGGTGAGGGCGAAGACGTTGCGGATGTCGTCGTCGACGATGAGCACGCGGTTGCCGGCCAGGACCCGGCCGGTGCGGCCGTCCCGCCACTCGTCGATCCGGTTCGAGGTGGGCCAGGTGTCCCCCGGCGCGACCGGGCCGGACGTCCGGCGCTCGGCGTCGTACGCGGCGGCCACGGGCACCGGGCCGCCTCCTGCCTCCGCTCCGCCGCCCGCGGGGCCGTGCTGCGGCTCGGGCTCGCCGGCGCCGCCGTGGCCCGCGTACACCGCCGGGACGTACAGCGTGAAGGTGCTGCCCCGGCCGGGCTCGCTCTCGGCGACGATGCGGCCGCCGAGCAGCCCGGCGATCTCCCGGCTGATGGACAGCCCCAGCCCGGTGCCGCCGTACTTGCGGTTGGTGGTGCCGTCGGCCTGCTGGAAGGCCTCGAAGATCACCGGGAGCTTCTCGCCGGGGATGCCGATGCCGGTGTCCCGCACGGCGAAGGCGATCAGGTCGTCGGCGCCCTCGCAGCGCGCCACCCGCAGTTCCACCCGGCCCTGGGAGGTGAACTTGATCGCGTTGGAGAGCAGGTTGCGCAGCACCTGCTGCAGCCGCTGCTCGTCCGAGAACATCTCGCGGGGCACGTCCTCGCCCACGGCGACGTCGAAGGTGAGCCCGCGGTCGAGGGTGACCGGGCGGAAGGTGGCGTGCACGTAGTCCAGCAGCTTGATCAGCGGCAGCTTCTTGGGACGGACGTCCATGCGGCCCGCCTCGATCTTCGACAGGTCCAGGATGTCGTTGATCAGCTGCAGCAGGTCCGAGCCGGAGCGGTGGAAGTGCACCTCCTGCTCCGACAGATGGCCGTCGGGGTTGTCCGCGAGCAGCCGGGCCAGGATCAGCAGCGAGTTGAGCGGGGTGCGCAGCTCGTGCGACATGTTGGCCAGGAACTCCAACTTGTACTGCGAGGAGGTGGCCAGCAGGGCCGCCTTCTCCTCCAGTTCGGCGTTGGAGCGCTGCAGCTCGGCCTGCTGCCGCTGGAGTTCGTCCGACCGCTCCTGCAACTGCTGGGCGAGCCGCTGGGACTCCGACAGCAGGGACTCCGTGCGGGAGTTGGCGATGATCGTGTTGATCGCCACGCTGATGGTGCTGACGAACTGGTCGAAGAAGGCCAGGTGGACGTCGGAGAAGCGGGAGAAGGAGGCCAGTTCGATGACGCCGAGCAGTTCGTCCTCGAAGAGGATGGGGATGATCACGACACTGGTCGGGGCGGCCTCGCCGAGACCCGAGGTGATGGTGATGTAGTCGGGTGGCGCCTCCTCCACGAGGATGCGTTTCTTCTCCAGCGCCGCCTGCCGCACCAGCCCGTGTCCTGGCATGCCCGGGGTGTCCACCGTGGCGCCCTGCGCCGAGCCGTACCCGGCGATGAAGGCCAGCCCGCGCGGCGCCCGGGGCTGGGCGGTGCCGCTCCGGCCGGCGTCGGTCTGGGCCAGGAAGAACGCCCCGTACTGGGCGTTCACCAGCGGGGTCAGCTCGCGCAGGATGAGGTCCGCGACCTCCATCAGGTCACGGTGCCCCTGCATCAGGCCGCCCAGGCGGGCCAGGTTGGACTCCAGCCAGTCCTTGGCGCGGGTGGTCTCGCGGAGGTTGGCCACCATCAGGTTGACGTTGTTCTTCAGCTCGGCGACCTCGCCCTGCGCCTCGACCGCGATGCTGCGCGACATGTCGCCCTGGGCGACCGCGGAGGCCACCTCGGCGATGGCCCGCACCTGGGTGGTCAGGTTGGACGCCAGCTCGTTCACATCCGTCGTCAGGCGCTTCCACGTGCCGTACACGCCCTCCACCCGGGCCTGGCCGCCCAGCTGGCCCTCGCCGCCGACCTCACGGGCGACCCGGGTCACCTCGGAGGAGAAGGACGACAGCGTGTCCGCCATCGTGTTGATGGTCGTCTTCAGCTCCAGGATCTCGCCGCGCGCGTCCACGTCGATCTTCTTCGACAGGTCGCCCTGGGCGACGGCGGTGGCGACCTGGGCGATGTTCCTGACCTGGGAGGTCAGGTTGTCGGCCATGAAGTTGACGTTGTCGGTGAGGTCCTTCCAGACGCCGGAGACGCCGCGGACCTGGGCGCGGCCGCCGAGCCGGCCATCGGTGCCGACCTCGCGGGCGACCCGGGTCACCTCACCGGTGAACAGCGAGAGCTGGTCCACCATGCGGTTGACCGCCCGGCCGAGCCTGCGCAGGTCCCCGCGGAGCGGCCGGCTGCCGTCGTGCAGGTCCACCCGCTGCGTCAAGTCGCTGTCCGCCACGGCGTCCAGCACCCGGGTGGCGTTCGCCGCCGGGATGACCAGCGCGTCGATCAGGGAGTTCGCCGCCTGCACGCTCATCGCCCAGGACCCCTGGCCCGGGCTGTCCGCGAGCCGCTCGTCCAGCCTGCCCCGGCGTACGACCTCCCGCTTGACCCGGCCCAGTTCGGCGGAGAAGTGCTGCTCCCGCGCGACGATCCGGTTGAACGTTCCGGCGAGTTCGGCCAGCGCCCCTTCGGCACCGTCACCCAGCCGCACCCGGAAGTCGCCGTCGCACAGGGAGCGCATCGCCGTGAGCAGCGGCCGCAGTTCCGCCGCGCGTATCCACTCACCGTCCGGCGGCGGGTCGACGACACGCGGACGCGCAGGAGTCGCGGTTTTCGGGGCGGGAACAGCCGATTTAAGAGCCATGACGGCCTTCTTCGGTGACTCGGCGCTTATGAGCGCGCTCAGTCTGTCACGCTGTGCGTGCCGTTAAGGGCGCAATGCCGGATCTGCTCGGGAGCCGCACAGTGGGGCCAGATTCCATGCCACGGGAGTTCGTTTCCCGTACCAGCCTGCCCGGCAACCAGCTGGCGGCCTCCGCGGCACGGAAGTTCGTCCGCGCCGCGCTGGCCGAGTGGACCACCGAGGAGCCCTGGCCGGCCGAGAGCATCGGTGACCACCTCGTGGACGACGCGGTGCTGCTCGTGAGCGAACTCGTGACGAACGCGGTCATCCACGCCGGCACCACGGTCGAGCTGCTCTGCCGGCTGGAGAGCGCGGCACCCGGCGCACGCGAGGACGGCGGCCTCGTCGTCGAGGTCTCCGACCACCACCCCGCCCGGGTCGTCCGCGACCGGGCCGAACTCGCCCGCGAGGGCCGCGACGGCGGGCGCGGCCTGCAGCTCGTCTCCGCGCTCTCCGAGGAGTGGGGCATCACCTACCGGCGCGACCTCAAGACCATCTGGTGCCGGCTGGCCGCCGCCCGCGGACGCGGGGAGACGCTGCCGCCGGCGCCCGAGGCCGAGGGAGCCCTGCTGCGCGGACTGCGCGCCACCGAGATCCTCGCGCCCATGGCGCACCGCCTCCCGCGGCGGTACGACAGCGAGTGGATCAACCGTGGTTCGCTCTCCTTCCTCGCCGAGGCCTCCGACCTGCTGGCCGGGCAGCTCGACGAGGACATGGTCGCCTCCCTCGCCGGGCAGCTGCTGGTGCCCCGGCTCGCCGACTGGTGCGCCGTCTGGCTCACCGGGGACGGGCCCGAGGGCTCCGAGCCGCGCCTGGCGCGCGTCTGGCACGCGGCGGAGGGCCGCATCGACGCGCTCCGCATGGTGCTGGAGAAGGAACCGCCGCCGCCCGGCTCCCGCCCCGGCGCAGTGCCCTGGCCGTGGCCCGCCGTCGCCCACGGCGCGGAAGCGGTCGGCGCGGCCCTCGCCTGCCCCCTGGTCACCGGGGGCCGCCGGCACGGCACGCTGCTCCTCGGACGCACGGGGCTGATGCGCTTCCCCGACGAGGTCATCGGTCTCATCGAGGACTTCGCGCGCCGCGTCGCCCTCGCGGTGGGCACCGCCCGCCAGTACACGCGGCAGGCCATGATCAGCCGGGTCCTGCAGCGCGGCCTGCTGCCCGCGGGGCTCGGCGCGGTGCCGGGCGTCGACACGGCCGTCGTCTACGAGCCCACGCGTGCCGACGTCGTCGGCGGCGACTTCTACGACCTCTTCCCCGCGGGCGGCGGCCGCTGGTGCTTCGCCCTCGGCGACGTCCAGGGCCACGGCCCCGAGGCCGCCGCGGTCACCGGCCTCGCCCGGCCCGTCATGCGGCTCCTCGCGCGCGAGGGGTACGGCGTCGCCGAGGTCCTCGACCGGCTCAACCGCGCGCTGTCGGACGAGGCCGCGGCCGCCACGCTCGGCGACGCGCTCGGGCCGGGGTGGGACGCGGGGCCGCGCTTCCTGTCCCTGCTGTACGGGGAGATCGTCCCGGAGGGTCCGGACGGGCCGCAGGGGGCGGGGG
>NZ_JARAVO010000246.1:0-14038 GCF_033792805.1 Streptomyces sp. PA03-1a | reverse complement strand
CCACCCGTACCGCGCTCGCCGGCGTCCCCGCCCCCACTGGTCCCCGTAACCGTCATCGCATTGGACCTTAAACCGGACCGGCGGACCTTCCTAGCGTGCCTGGCATGGATCTCTCGTACCGCCGCGGGGCGCTGCTCGCGGCCCTCGCCTGCGTCCTGGTCGGCGGCTCCTTCACCGCGTCCGGGATCCTCGTCGGCTACCCCCACGCCGGGGGACAGGCACTGCGCTACGGCCTCGCCTTCCTGCTCCTGCTGCCCGTCGCCCGGCGCGGCGCCGGGCCCCGGCTCCGCGCGCTCGCCCCGCGGCAGTGGGCGCGGCTGGCGCTGCTGGCCGCCACCGGGATGGTGGCCTTCAACCTCGCGGTGCTGGGCGCCGAGCGCACCGCGGAACCCGCCGTGCCCGGGGTGCTGGTGGGCTGCGCGCCCGTCGTCGTCGCCGTCCTGGTGCCCGCCGTGGAGGGCCGGCGCCCCGCGACCCGGGTGACGGCGGCCGCCGTCCTGGTCGCGGCGGGGGCGTTCGTGGTGCAGGGCTGGGGCGCCACCGACGTCGCCGGGCTGCTGTGGTCGCTGGCGGCGCTCGGCGGCGAGGTCGCCTTCGCGGTGCTGGCCGTGCCGGTGCTGCGGCCGCTCGGCCCGAAGCTGCTGTCCGCGTGCGTGTGCGGCATGGCCGCGGCCGAGGCGGCACTGCTCGGCGTGGCCCTCGACGGCGCGGAAGCCCTCCCGGCGCCCACCGGCGCGCAGGCGCTGGCGCTGGGCTGGCAGGCGGCGGTCACCACCGTGATCGGCTTCGTCTGCTGGTACGCGGGCGTCCAGCGGATCGGCGCCGAGCGGGCCACGCTCTTCTCCGGGCTGATCCCGGTCTCCGCCGCGCTGACCGCGCCGCTCGCCGGCGTCGGCACGTACGGCACGGGGCAGCTGGCCGGCAGCCTGCTGGTCGCGGGCGGGGTCGCGCTGGGCGCGGGCGTGGGCCACGTCACACCCGGGGATCCGGAACGGGCGGGAACTCGCGCCCTGCGCCGGTAGTTCGACAGTTACGGGCCGCGTGCGGAGCGCCGGTCCGGCCAGCGGCCCCGACCGGGGGCCCCCGTCCCGGTCGGGGTCTTCATCGTGGGGCCGCGGGAGGCCGCATCGGCCCCCGCGGCCCACTGGGCCCTACTTGACCCCGAGCAACTGTTCGAGCGGGTCGATCGCGAAGTAGACGACGAAGAGCGCCGACACCGCCCACAGCAGCCAGTGCACCTGACGGGCCTTGCCCAGCACGGCCTTGAGCAGCACGAAGGCGATGAATCCGGCACCGATGCCGTTGGTGATCGAGTACGTGAAGGGCATCACGGCGATTGTCAGGAAGGCCGGGATGGCGATCTCGAAGTCGTCCCAGCCGATGTTCTTGACCTGGGTCATCATCAGGAAGCCGACCGCGACCAGCGCCGGCGCCGCCGCCTGGAGCGGCACGATCGTCAGCAGCGGGCTCAGGAAGAGCGCCACCGCGAACAGGCCGCCGGTGACCAGGTTGGCGAAGCCCGTACGCGCCCCCTCGCCGACCCCCGCCGCCGACTCGATGTAGGCCGTGTTCGACGACGAGGAGGCCGCGCCGCCCGCGACCGCCGCGGCACCGTCGATGAGCAGGACCCGGCCCAGGTTCGGGACCTTGCCCTCCTCGTCCAGCAGGCCCGCCTCGGCCGTGATGCCGACGACCGTGCCCATGGTGTCGAAGAAGTCCGACAGGATGAGGGTGAAGACCAGCAGCACCACCGTGATGAAGCTGACCTCGGCGAAGGCGCCGAAGAGGCTGAAGTGACCCAGCAGCCCGAAGTCCGGTGCGGCGAACACGTCGTCGGGCACCTTGGGGGTGGTCAGTCCCCAGCTCTTCACGTCCGCGACGGCGTCGACCACGATCGCCAGCACCGTCATGGCGACGATGCTGATCAGGATCGCGCCCTTCGCCTTCCGGGCCAGCAGGGCGATCGTCAGCAGCACCCCCAGGCAGAAGACGAGCACCGGCCAGCCCGACAACGCCCCGCTGCCGCCCAGTTGCACGGGCACCGTGGTGTTCGCGGCGTCCGGGATGCGGCTGACGAAACCGGCGTCCACGAAGCCGATGAAGGCGATGAACAGGCCGATGCCCACGCTGATCGCCTGCTTCAACGCCTGGGGTATCGCGTGCATCACCGCCTCGCGGAGCCCGGTCACCACCAGGACGCAGATGACCAGGCCCTCGATGACGATCAGGCCCATCGCGTCGTCCCAGCTCATCATGGGCGCGATCTGGAAGGCGACCACCGCGTTGAGGCCGAGGCCCGCCGCGATGGCCAGCGGCAGGTTGCCGCCGACGCCCATGACGATCGTCATGACCGCCGCCACCAGGGCGGTGGCGGTGACCAGTTGACCGGTCGACAGGACGTGGCCGAACTTGTCCTTCGCGCTCCCCAGGATGATCGGGTTCAGCACGAGGATGTAGGCCATCGTGAAGAAGGTGGCGAAACCGCCGCGCACTTCGCGGCCGAAGGTCGACCCGCGCTCCCCGATGCGGAAGTAGCGGTCCAGTGCGTTCTGCGGTGGTGGTGGCGGAGAGCCCTTCGCCACGTCGGTGGCCTGAGCGGACATGGTGCTCCTCGGGGTCGGTACGGCAACCGGATAAAGCTGCTGGAGGCTGGGGGGATTGTGTACGCCGGAACGCCCGCTCGGGTTTTGAATCCGTTTCCTTGTGTTAACGAATCGGCACCGCTGGGCGCCGCACCCGGACTCCGGCGTCGAAACCGGCACGCAGCGGCGTCCTGCCTGGACATGCCCTCCCGCCGTCCGGTGGGATGGGGACCGTGGGCGACCAGGACAGCGCGGCGGAGGAGTTCGAGCGGCACCGGCCCCTGCTCACGGGGATCGCGTACCGCATGCTCGGCCGTTTCGCCGACGCCGAGGACGTCGTGCAGGAGACCTGGCCGCGCTGGGCCGCCGCCGACCGCGCGACCGTACGCGACCCGCGGGCGTTCCTGGTGACCGCCACGACCCGGCTCGCCATCGACCGCCTGCGGCAGGTGCGGTCGCGCCGCGAGTCCTACCCCGGTCCCTGGCTCCCCGAGCCCGTCGCCACCGAATTCGGGCACACCGTGCCCGACGCCGCCGAACGCGTCGTCCTCGCCGAGTCCGTCTCGCTCGCCGTCCTCGTCCTGCTGGAGTCGCTCTCCCCGCTGGAGCGCGCCGTGTTCGTGCTGCGCGAGGCCTTCGCGTTCCCGTACGCGCAGATCGCCGCGGTCCTCGACAGGACCGAGCCCGCGGTACGCCAGCTCGCCGGCCGCGCCCGCCGCCACGTCGAGGACAAGCGCCCCCGCTACGACGCCGACCCCGCCGAGACCGCCCGGGTCACCGAGCGCTTCCTGGCCGCCGCGGTGGGCGGCGACCTCCAGGGGCTGCTCGCCCTGCTCGCCCCCGACGTGCGTCTGCTCGGCGACGGCGGCGGCGTGCAACGCGCCCCGCTCCGGGTCATCGAGACCGCCGGCAAGGTCGGCCGCTTCCTGCACGCCATCGCGCCCACCCCGATCGCCGAACCCGCCTTCGCCTTCCGCGAGGTGAACGGCGTCCCGTCGATCGTCGTCACTTCCCGCGGCCGCCCCCACACCGTGTTCAGCCTGGAGGTCACCGACGGCCTCGTCTCCACGGTCTACCTCCTCACCAACCCCGGCAAGCTCACCGGCGTCGCCACCGCGGCCCCCGTCCTCCGCGACAAGGGCAGGGCCTGACCGCCGGTCCCGCACGCGGCGGCGGTCCTCCCGCAGCCACGTCTCCGTGAACGGGAGGAGAAAGTAATGCGGGGGTCCAGAACATCAGGCCCGCCTCCCCACGGACTTCCCGCCGAGGCACTCCGACAGGCGGTTCGCCGCCGTCGGTTAGGGTGCCCCGGGGGCGGGGGCACCACGAGCGAAGCGAGGCGGGGAGCGGCTGTGCACGATCATCCGGAGGGCCACGAGGACGGGGCGCGCCTGGAGGCGGAGGGCGAAGTGGCCACGGCGCGCATCGCGCTGGCCGGGGGCGACCTCGAGCACGCCGCCCGGCACCTGGAGGACGCGCTGGCGCGTGACCCCGCGCTCCCCGAGACCCACGAGGCCATGGCCGAGTTCGCCGCGAGCGTCGGGGGCGCGGAGGCGGCGCTGACGTACTTCGCCCCCGAGGAGCGGGCGTTCATCGGCACCGTGGCCGCGCGCGGCCACCTCTGCGCGGTCGCGGGCCACTGGGACGAGGCCGTCGGCCTGCTCGCCCAGTGCGCCGGGCACGAGCCGCAGCGGCCCTGGCTGGACGTCGCGTGGCTGCGCCGCCCCGACATCGCGGACCTCGTCGCGCCGGACACCGTGGCCCGGGCGGCCGCGCGCGTCGCGCCGCAACTGCCCGACCCGGTGGAGGAGGAGCGGCGCGGCCCGCTGCTGCCGCTGCTCGACCTGGTCCGCGCGAGCGCCGCGCGCCACCCCGACCACACGATGCTGCTCTGGTGCGGTTCCACGCTCGCCCGCCGCATGGGCGGCTCCGAAGAGGCCGTGGGCTGGGCACGGCGCTCGTACGAGCTCGAACCCTCCCACCCCGCCGCGGTGATGCTCGGTTACGCGCTGCGCAGCGCCGGCCGCCCCGAGCAGGCGCTGGAGGTCTGGCAGCGCGAGGTCGCCCGCGACCCCTCCGACCTCGACCTGTACGTCGACGTCGCCGAGTTGCTGGGGTCGCTCGGCCGTCCCGCCGAGGGCGTGGCGTGGGCCGAGCGGGCGCTGGCCGCCGACCCCGCGCACCCCAAGGCGGGACCCGCGGTGCACGCGCTGCGCCACGCGGTGCGGCCGGACCTGCGGCACCTGGTGGCCCTCGCCGACCATCTGCGGGCCGAACCCGGACACGGCTACGCCGCGGACCTGCTCGCCCGGCTGAGCCAGGGGACGCCGTGGCTGAACTGGATACCCGGCGGCAACGAGGCCGTGGTCAGCCTGCTGCACCAGGCGCTCGGGCAGTCCGTGCCCGCGGACGCCGGACTGACGCTCACCGTCTCCGCCCTGGAGCCGCCGAGCGCGCTGCTCGCGCTGCGCGCCGCGTACCCGAACGCGGTCACCGAGATCCAGTCCGTGCCCGAGCCGGACCTGCGGATCGCCCCGCGCCCCGTCGAGGTCGCGCTCTGGGCCTACGAGGGCACCACCGCGCGGCCCGCCGTCCGTCCGCCGTCCCCGGAGGCGGCCGAAGCGGTGCGCCGCCTGGCCTGGCACGGCTGGCCGCACCTGGTCGCCGCCTACGACGACGCGGTGGCGCTCTCCGGGCTCGACCCCGAGGACCTGCTCGGCGTGCTGGTCCATCCGCCGGCCCCGCGCGAGGACGAGTTGGGCCGCGCGCTCTCCGCCCAGGCCCCCGACCTGTGGATACGGTGCGTGCAGGTGTGGGCGTGCCTGGGCCTGGCGCACCACCGCAGCGACGAGCCCTGGGCCGTCTCGCGGCGCCGTGCGCTCCTCGTGGACGTGCTGGACAACGCCGAGGACTGGGTGTGCGAGGCGGCCGCGCTCGCGATCGTCGCGACCGCCTGGACCGACCCCGCCGTGCGCAAGGACGCGGCAGAACTCGTCGGCCGCCGCCTGCTGGACGCCCTGGAGGCGAGGCGGAGCCGCGTCGTCACCCTGACCTGGTCGATGTGCCACCTCGCCCTCGCCACCCCGGAGCTGATCCCGCAGGTTGCCGCTCTCGCCACCGACGTGCTGCGCACGATCGACGCGGAGGACGACGCGGAGGCCGCCGCCCGGGAGTAGCGGGCGGCGCTACAGGCCGCCGGCGACGCGCAGCACCGCGCCCGTGGTGTACGACGCGTCCGGCGACATCAGCCAGGCCACCGCGCCGGCGACCTCGTCCGGCTCACCGGGCCGCCGCATGGGCACGCGGTCCGGATTGCGCCAGGGCCGCTCGGGGTCGCCCATCGCGGCGTGGATGTCGGTCACGATCATGCCGGGCTGCACGGAGTTGACGCGCACGCCGTCCGGGGCGAGTTCCTTGGCGAGGCCCACGGTCAGCGCGTCGACCGCCGCCTTGCTGGCGGCGTAGTGCACGTACTCCCCGGGGCCGCCGAGCGTCGCGGCACCGGAGGAGATGTTGACGATCGCGCCGCCCTGGCCGCCGTACCGGGTGGACATCCCCAGCGCCGCGCGGCGGGCGCACATGATCGCGCCCATCACGTTGACGTCGATCACCCGGCGCATGACCTCGACCGGGGTCTCGGTGAACCGGCCCAGCGGCCCCGTGACGCCCGCGTTGTTGACCAGGCCGGTCACCGCGCCGAGCTGTTCGCCCACGGTGTCGAAGAGCGTGTCCACCTGTCCGGCGTCGCTGGTGTCGACGCGCACCACGACGCAGCGCGCGCCCGCGTCCCGGACCTTGCGGGCGACGTCCTCGGCGGCGTCGGCGTCCTTCTCGTAACCGATGCCGACGGCGTGCCCCTCGCGGGCCAGCCGCAGCGCGACCGCCGCACCGATGCCGCGGCCGCCTCCGGTGACCACCGTGACCGGACCCATGCCAGCTCCCTCACTCGACGTGATCACGAACGCTACCAGCGCGCGAACGCCCCATGACGGGCCCATGACGGGCGCGAACACCTCGTGAACACCGCGCGACCGTGCCCGCCGGACGCGGCCGGGCCCCTGAGCATTGGTCTTGACCAAGTCGGAGGGCAGCTCTATCGTCGCCTAGTAGTGCAAGAACCTTTAATAAAGAGCCGTTCGGAAACAAGGCTGAACAAACCCCGGACGGCGTCAGGCCGATTGCGGAGGACAGGGTGGGGACCACGCAGCTCGAGAACGTGCCGGAGCCCAAGTACTGGCACCTCAAGACCGTCCTCATCGACGCCCTCGACTCCGAGTTCACGGTCGGTGAGATCCTGCCCAACGAGCGTGAGCTCGCCGCCCGTTTCGGTGTCGCCCGGGCGACCCTGCGCCAGGCCCTGGAGCAGTTGGAGCTGGAGGGCCGCCTGCAGCGCCGCCGCGGTGTCGGCACCACGGTCGCACCGCCGCGCGTGGGCGTCTCGGTCGGCCCGTCGAGCGGCAGCTGGCCCGGCGCCGCGGGTGACGCGTGGCGGACGGTGGGCTGCGTCGAGGCCGTCGCCCCCACCGCGGTCGCCGAGGTGCTGGGCACCGACGCCGACGAGGCGGTGCACACCGTCCGCCGGGTCCGCGCGATGGGCGGCCAGTCCGTCGCCACCGAGCTGCTCTACGTCCCCCGGGCCTCCGTCCCCGGCCTCGCCGGCGACCTGACGCCGGCCGGCCACGCCCCCGCCGTCCTGCGGGAGTTGCACGTCCTCGGGCTCGACGGCGACGACCGGGCCGTGGAGCTGGGCTCGGCCCGCGCCGAGGACGCCAAGCAGCTCGACCGGCTGCCCGGCGCCCCCGTGCTGGTCGTCACCACCCGTTACTTCAGCGGTGGACGTGTCGCGGCCGTTGCCGTCGCCACCTACCGCGCCGACACCTGCCGGCTGACCTTCGGCGACAGCGGCGCGATGGAGATCACCCACCACGGCCAGCAGCGGCACGCCGCCGCGTCGTGAACCCGGCTCCGGCGTCCGTGCCGCCCGGTCCGCCCGGTCCGCCCGGTCCGTCCGGTCAGTAGAAGCGGCCCGTGTTGGCGTCCTCGGCGCCATCACGGCCGGAGGGTGCGGGCAGCGGGTGCCCGGAGCAGCGGATGTCCCGGTCCCCGGTGGCGCCGGAGATCAGGTAGCGGTCGACGCGCGCGGTGACGCACTCGTTCCAGAAGCTGATCAGGCCGTGGGAGCCCCGCCCCTCCTCGGTGATCATCCGGGAGCCCGGCAGCCTGCGATGCAGTTCGACCGCGCCTTCGTACGGTGTGGCCGCGTCCCGCTCCGACTGGACGATCAGCACCGGCGGCAGCCCCGACCCGGGACGCGCCCCGACGTCCACCGCCCGCCCGCCCTGGACCGGCCACGAGGCGCAGGGCAGGTTCAGCCAGGCGTTCGCCCAGGTCTCGAAGGGACGCTGGCGCGCGATCCGTGAGTTGTCGCGGTCCCACACGCTCCAGTCGCGCGGCCATGCCCCGTCCGAGCACTCCACCGCCAGGTAGACCGCCTCGCTGTTCTCCTCGTCCTTGGCCTGCCCGGGGTCCGGGGCGGCCGCGTCGACGAGCGGGTCGTCGTCACCGTGCAGGTAGCGCGAGAGCAGATGGGCGAAGGAGGCCCAGCGCTGGTCGTAGTAGGCGGCCTGCACCGCCGCCGAGTGCAGTTCGCCCGCGCCCACCTTGCCGGCCGGGCGCTTGCCGAGCATCCGCATCGCCCGGTCGAAGCTCGCCTGCACGCGCCCGGGTGTCGCACCGAGGCCGTACACGCGGTCGTGCCCGGCGGCCCAGGTGCGCCAGTCCGCCCAGCGGCGCTCGAAGGCCACGTCCTGCGCGAGGTTGGCGCCGTACCAGACACCGCGCGGGTCGGGGTTGACGACGCTGTCGACGACCATGCGGCGCACGTGCGAGGGGAAGAGGGTGGCGTACACCGCGCCCAGGTACGTCCCGTAGGAGACGCCGTAGTAGTTGAGGCGCGGCTCGCCCAGGGCGGCGCGGATGACGTCGAGGTCCCGTGCCAGGTCCGCGGTGCGCATGTTCCGCAGCAGGGCGCCGCCTCGCGCGCCGCAGTTGTCGGCCGTGCGCCGGGCCTCCGCACGCTTGGCGGCCTTCACCGCGGCGGTGGGCAGTCGCGGATCGGGGCCGGGGGAGCGCTGGTGGCCCGCCGGGTCCTGGCAGGACAGCGGCGCGGAGTGGCCGACCCCGCGGGGGTCGAAGCCCACCAGGTCGTACGTCCTGGCCGCGGTCTCCCAGACCTTGCGGGTGACCGCGCCCACGCCGGGCCGGCCCACCGCCGGGAACCACAGCCCCGACGAGCCGGGGCCGCCCGGGTTGAACACCAGGGCACCCTGGCGCACCGAGGCCGGGCCCGCCGCGCGCAAGCGGCTCACCAGCAGGCCGATCGTCGCGCCGCCCGGCTCCGCGTAGTCCACCGGCACCCGGACGGTGCCGCACTGCACGGGCGCCTTGAGCCCGCTGTCGGCCGGGCACGCCCCGAAGACGATCCCGGTGGCCCCGGCCGTCCGGGCCGCGACCGTGGCCCCCGCCATCCGCAGCTGCTCGGCGACCAGGGGATCCGGGGAGTGCCCGGCGGCCGGGGCGGTCGCCGCGCCGGCCGCCAGCACCAGGGACACTGCCAGGACCACTGCTCGCCGCACGAGGGACGCCCTTTCGCCGGCCGCGCCCGCCGGCGCGGCACGCTCGCCGATGCGACGGATCGTCGGCTGGTCGGACAAACGGGCCAAGCAGGCAGGCCGGTGAGCCGCGGAATTTCGCCCGTATTGCCCTGGCCGGTGGTTCGCGTGGTCGGCGGTGGGGCGGGCCGGTGGGGGCCGGCCGATGGTGGTGCGGCCCGGCTCGCGTCGCGCGCTCAGCGGCCGAGCAGCGAGGTCCTGGCCACCGCGAACAACTGCTCCTCGACGTGGTCCAGCGCGAGCCGCAGGGCCCCCGTGGCCACCGCCTCGTGCCCCAGCGCCGACAGCGCCACCTCCGGCGGCCGCAGGCAGTAGCGCGCCAACTCCGTGCGCAGCGGCTCCAGTACGCCGTCCAGTCCGGCCGCCCAGCCGCCGATCACCACCAGTTCCGGGTCTATCGCCTGCACCAGCGCCGCCACGTCGTGCACCAGGCGCTGCAGGAACCGGTCGAAGGCCTCCCGCGCCTGGACGTCGCCCGACCTCGCGAGCGCGAACACCTCGGCCACCGCGGACTCGTCCAGCGGGTGCAGCGGTGTCCCCGTCGTGGACAGCAGCCGCTCCGGCCGGGCCTCCCGGCCCAGCAGGTGCAGCGCCCCGATCTCGCCCGCCGCCCCGCCGAAGCCGCGGTGCAGCCGGCCCCCGATCAGGGACCCGGCTCCGGGGCTCAGCCCCGCCAGCACGAACACCACGTCGTCGGTGCCGACGGCCGCGCCCTTCCAGTGCTCGGCGACGGCGGCGGCGTTCGCGTCGTTCTCCACCAGGACGGGGCAGCGGAACGACCGGCGCAGCCGCTCGCCCAGCGGCAGCCCCGTCCAGCCGGGCAGCGCCGTGCTCAGCCGGACCGCGCCGTCGGTCTCCACGATCCCCGGGCTGCCCACGCCGACCGCCCACAGGGTGCTGCGGGCCACGCCGGCCTTGCGCAGCAGCTCGGCGACGGTGCCGCGGACCCGCTCCAGGCGCTCCTCGGCCGGCAGGGTGTCGGCGACGTCGTGCGCCAGCGACCCCAGGACGCGACCGCTGAGGTCCGACAGCAACGTCCGGATCTCCCGGGCCCCGATCTCCACGCCCAGCAGGTGCCCCGCCTCCGCGTGGAAGCGGAACCTGCGCGCGGGACGCCCCTGCTTGCGCGCGTCACCGGGCTCCTGCGGCGCCTCCACCACCAGGCCCGACTCCGTCAGGCCCTCGATCACGCCCTCGACGGTCGGCCGTGACAGCCCCGTCGTCTGCACCAGTTCGGTCAGGCTCACGGCGGGCTCGCCGCGCAGCGCATGGAGCACCACCGCGGAATTGATCCGCCGGAGCAGGGACGGGTCCCCGCCGGTGAGCCGCCCCAACGTACGTCCTCCCAGCTTGCGCGCGTGTTGGCCGGATCGTACCCGTCCCGGCGGCCCGCGGCGAGTAGCTCCGGCACAGGGTTACTGACTCGATGTCAAGTGTCACAGGCGCGGGGTTTACTGGAGCCATGGACCTGCCCGGCCACGTGGCCGTCGTCGACGCGCTGCGCGCCCGCCCCTTCCCGGCGCGGCGCGAGCGCTGCGGCGCGGTCGACAGCGGCCCCGGCCACCACATAACGGACCTCCGGATCAGTGAGGACTTCTGGGACGCGGACGGGGACCCCGGGTACAGAGGGCAGGTCGAGGACGACATGGAGGCCGAGTGTCAGGCCCTGGTCGAGGTGCTCACCGAACGCTGGGGCGCGCCCGAGACGGTCGACCTCGCCGCCCACCTCGAACGCTCCTTCCACGGTGAGCCGGTTCCGCCGCCGCTGGACACCCTGTGCGGCTACGCCTGCGAGGCATGGGCCTGGCGCGTCGGGGACCGCTGGATAGGGGTGTGCGTCGGCCAGGGGGACCCTGAACTGCCCTTCCAGCTCATCGCCGCCGTCGGCGACGCCGCGGTCGTACCGTGACCGCGTCGCACTCCTCGACGCGGTCGCCGCACCCCCACTACCCTTTGTCCGCAACGGCCTGATGTGTCGTCATGCGCGACGATTCCCGCCCCGGGGCCCGGCACACACGGCGCGGACGGCTGACCCAGTGATTCCGGCGCCATGGCGCCGTGCCGTACCCGGGGGGCCGTCATGCCGAACCCGCACTTCCTCCACCGCGCCGCGCGAAGACTCCTCGCCGCCGCCTCCGCCCTGCTCCTGGGCGGCGCCACCGCCCTCGTCCTCGCCCCCGCGGCCTCCGCCGAGCCCGCCACCGCGGCCGGCTACCCCGCGGGGGCGGGCGCCACCCGCTACTCCGGGCTCGCCTTCGACACGTGCACCGCGCCGCCGCTCACCACGATCCAGGCGTGGAACGCCTCCCCGTACCGCGCGCTCGGCGTGTACGTATCGGGGGTCAACCGCACCTGCGCCCAGCCGCAGCTCACCGCCTCCTGGGTGACCTCCGTCGCCCGGCTCAAGTGGCGCCTGCTGCCCATACACAAGGGCCTGCAGCCGCCCTGCGGCGCCCGGCCCGGTGACGCCAAGATCAGCACCACCCCCGGCTCCGCGCGGACCGAGGGCACCAGGGCGGCCGGCGAGGCCGTCGCCGCGGCCAAGGCCCTCGGCATGCAGCCCGGCAGCGCCCTCTACAACGACATCGAGAACTACGCCCAGGACGACGCCGCCTGCCGCACCGGCGTCCTCACCTATCTGTCGGCCTGGACGAAGGAACTGCACCGGCTGGGCTACGTCTCCGGCGTCTACATGAACCTCAACCTCGGCGCCAAGCAGCTCGCCGACGTCTACGCCTCCGCCTCCTACGCCCGCCCGGACGCCCTGTGGATCGCCCGCTACGACGGCGCCGACACCCTCAAGGGCTGGACCGGCGTCGCCGACGCCAAGTGGCCCGTCCACCAGCGCGCGAAGCAGTACCGCGGCGGCCACGACGAGACCTACGGCGGCGTCACCGTGAACATCGACAACGACCGGCTCGACGCGCCCGTCGCCACCGTCGCCCTCGGCTACACGGTGACGAGCTCCACCGCCCTCAAGGCGCGCAGCGGCCCCTCGACGACCCATCCCGTCGTCACCACCCATGCGCCCGGCTCCGCCCTGCGCGTCGTCTGCCAGGCCCCGGGCCTGAAGGTGGGCACCACCTCCGTGTGGGACAAGCTCACCGACGGCACCTACGTCAGCGACCACTACGTCAGCACCCCGTCGGCCACGGGCTACAGCGCCCCCCTGCCCCGCTGCGTCCTGCCCTACCAGGTCACCGCGCCCGGCGGCCTCACCGAACGCAGCGGTCCCGGCACCTCCTACGCCGCCAAGGGCACCTCCCCGAACGGCGCGCTGGCCTGGGTCGTCTGCCAGAAGTCCGGATCCAAGGTCGGCGCCACCAAGATCTGGAACCGCCTCGACAACGGCCGCTACGTCTCCGACCACTACGTCGCCACGCCCGGCACGACGGGTTACAGCAAGCCGATCCCGCGCTGTTGAGCGGGGAAAGCCCGTTCGGCGTACGGACTTCTCAAGCTCCCCCGTTCGGTCACCGATGCATCCCGCAGGAAGCGCTACTGCGAGGAGAGGTTGGATCTGTGACGTCAGCATCGGCGCCGCGCTCGGCTGCGGGCCTGGACGCGGTGGCGACCGCCGTCGGCGACCTGCGGGCCGGGCGGCCCGTCATCGTGGTCGACGACGAGGACCGCGAGAACGAGGGCGACCTGGTCATGGCGGCCGAGTTCGCCACCGCGGAGACCATGGGGTTCTTCGTCCGCTGGACAGCGGCCTGATCTGCGCGCCCTTGGCGCCGGAGATCGCCGACCGCCTGGAACTGCCGCTGATGGTCCCGCCCGGCCCCGACCTCGACACGGCGGCGTACACCGTCTCCGTCGACGCGGTCGGCGTCGGCTCCGGGATCTCCGCCGCGGACCGGGCCCGGACGGTACGGACGCTGGCCGGCCGGGCGACCCGGCCCGACGAACTGCACCGCCCCGGGCACGTCTTCCCGCTGCGCGCCCGCCCCGGGGGGATCGCCGAGCGGCGCGGGCACACCGAGGCCACCGTCGACCTGCTGCGCCTGGCCGGGTTGCCGCCGGTCGGTGTGATCAGCGAGGTCTGCGAGGACGACGGTTCGGTCGCCCGTTTCGACCGGCTGCGGGCCTTCGCCGACCGGCACGGCCTGGCGCTCATCTCGATCGAGCAGCTGTCGAACGGGCCGCGCCTCGCGGACCCCGCGACGGTGTGACCGGATGAGCCGAGCGACGATCTTCGACCTGGACGACACGCTGGTCGACAGTGCGGACGCATGGGTCCGTGTCTGCGCGGCCTTCGCCGCCCGCCACGGTCACCGCTGGCGGGCGCAGGACACCGCCGCCCTGCACGGCAACGGCGGCTGGGCGGCGTACGTCGCCGGACTGTGCGGTGGCACGGCGAGCCCCGCCGAGGTGGTCCAGGCCTGCACCACCGCGGCGACCGGCGAGGTGGCCGCGGGCCGGGTCCGGGCGCTGCCCGGCGCCGTGGACCTGGTCCTCGAAGCCGGACGGCACGGCCCCGTGGGCCTGGCCACGGCCAGCCCGCGCCGCTTCGTCCTGGCGGTCCTCGACGGACTGGGCCTGACGGGACGGTTGAGCGCCGTCGTGTGCGGGGAGGACGTGGCCCGGGGCAAACCCGCGCCCGACCCCTACCTGCGCGCGGCGGCCGAGATCGGCATGCCGCCGTCCGGCTGCCTGGCCGTCGAGGACTCCCCGGACGGCATCCGCTCGGCGACCGCGGCCGGCATGCGCGTCCTCGCCGTCCCCCGCGGCGGCATGCCGCTGCCGCCCGACGTCGCCCACCTGCCCGCCGCCCAGGCCCCCCCC
>NZ_JARAVO010000245.1:0-14102 GCF_033792805.1 Streptomyces sp. PA03-1a | reverse complement strand
GCGCTCATGGGCCGCCCCCTGATCAACCTCCGCCACTTCCCCAACCTGACCGCCGGACAACACGACAAGCCCGCCGTCCACGAACTCGTCATGGCCGTCCTGGACAATCCCGCCGTGAGTGACGCCTGGGCCGGCACCGCCGACCTCACCTTCCTCCCCGCCCACGGCGAGGAACTCGCCGATCTCCCCATCCACCGCGTCGGCAAAGGCTTCCACTTCGACCTCGCCTACACCGTCACCGACCTCATCACCCTCACCAACTAGCCCCCACCCGAACCCGACGACCCCGGCGCGCCCCTCGCGTCGAGGGGCACGCCCGCAGCCTCAGATGTCAGGAGCTGACGTGCCCATCTACACCTGCACCACTGCTCAGGGGACGCTGGAAGTCGCAACCAAGGGGGAACTGGCCGGAGAGATCACCCGGATTCACTCGGAGATCAACCACGTGCCGCCCGCCTACGTCAACGTGACCTTCACCGAACTGCCCCCGGACAGCGTCTACGTCGGCGGAGAACCCGGAGCGCCGTTGCTGATCACCGGGTGGGCCCGGCGAGGCCACCCGCAAGAGGAGACCACCCGCCTGGCGCTTGAACTGTCGGCGGCCGCCTCCCGCGTCACCGGGATCGCCGAGGGCCGCGTTCTGGTGGTGATCCAGGACAGCCCCGCGCGGTCCGCGGTCGAAGGCGGCCATGTCCTGCCGGACCCCGGCCGTGAGCAGGAATGGTCGGGTCGGCACGAGGGGTAGCGGCACACGCTGCGCGAGTCGGGAGGTCCACCGTGCGGTTCGACGGGCACATGTCAGGGGGACACGGGCGGCCCGGTGATCAGGTTGCCCTGGCCGTCGTAAGGCCAAGGGTTCGCGACGCACCCGTGCAGCCCCTTGATCTGCTGCATCATCACGGGGGCCGGCATGCCCGCTCCAGGACATCCCCGGTGTCCACGCCCGAGGAAGTGACCCACCTCATGGTTGATGATCATCGCGTGATAGTCGGCGGGCCGGCCCTCGTACTGGGGGCTGAGCAGGATCCAGCGCTTGATGTTCACCACGACGGTCTGGGCGACGTTGCAGTTCAGCTCACCCTGGGTGTCCAAGCCGTAGCTGGCGCACAGGGCATCCGCGGTGTCCGGGGTCGCCGCACGGACCCGGAAGTCGTACGGCGGCCCCTCCACACGCCGGAATGCCACACCGCTCGTCGTCCAGCCCCGGCCGTCGGCCAGTATGCGTTCGACCTCGGCGGCCACGGATGCCGCGGTCAGTTCACTGCCGTCCTCGGTCTGCACGACGTACCGCAGGGTCCTGCCGTGCCCGACGGCCTCCGATGAGCCGGCGGCCGCGGTGAACGTGCCGGCCCCGTGCTGCGGTATGCGCGGAGGCGGTGGCGGCGACGGACTGCGCCGGGGACTCGGCGGCGCCGTTGAAGGGCGTGAGTCATGCGGAGGCGCCGAGGCGGGCGTGGTCGGCGAGGGACGGCTCTTGTGCGCCGCGGGCGCGGCCCGCCCAGGTGTGACCCGCCCGGCGATGGCGAAGACCCCCGCGAGGCACACTCCCAGGATCGCGAGGCAGGGAATGACGAGAACCATGCGCCGCCTCCTTGCCCGGCGGTGTCTGCTGCGACGGTGCTTCATGCTTCGAACTACACAACGCCTCCGGTGAAACGGAGGTGAGCACCAGGACTCACGCTGTCCTCACGTGGCGCGATGCATAGTGGCAAGAGAGCGTCGGAACCGCTGCCGGCCCCCACGCCACCTCCCCGGTCCGGGACAAGGGGCGGAGCGGCGGCGAACCTGAATGCATCGCAGAGGCCCGAGAACGCCCTGGCGGCACGGTCGTCCGGTCGCGATCCAGCGGAGGACGGGCCCGCCTCGTGCCGTCGCCGGTGAGGCCGGACAGGCGCCGTCGGGGCAGAGACCAAGAGATGACCGCTGCCTTGCAGACGGCGCAGAAACGGCTGAAGGGAGAGACGCAAGGTGCGGGTGCTGGTCGTGGAGGACGAAGAACTGCTCGCGGGTGCCATAGCCGAAGGTCTGCGGCAGGAGGCGTTCGCGGTGGACGTCGTCCATGACGGTGAGGCGGCTCTGGAGCGGCTGGCGATCAACGACTACGACGTGATGGTGCTCGACCGGGACCTTCCGAAGCTGCACGGCGATGAGGTGTGCCGACGCACCGCCTCCCAAGGGGCCGAGATCAAGATTCTCATGCTGACCGTCTCGACGACGGTCGCCGAACGCGTCGCCGGGCTACGCCTGGGGGCGGACGACTACCTGGTCAAGCCCTTCGCGTTCGCCGAACTGGTGGCCCGGATCAGGACGCTGGGCCGCAGGGTGCGGCCACCGGCCCCGCTGGTTCTGGAGCGCGCGGGAATCCGCCTCGACCCGCACCTGCGCGAGACCTCCCGTGACGGCCGCTTCGTACCGCTGTCGAGGAAGGAGTTCGCGGTCCTGGAGGAACTGCTCCGGGCGCAGGGCGGGCCGGTCTCGGCCGAGCAGCTGCTGGAACGGGTGTGGGACGAGAACATCGACCCCTTCACCACGATCGTGCGGGTCACCATCCGCAGCCTGCGGCGCAAGCTCGGCGAGCCGGGCGTCGTGGAGACCATCACCGGGGTGGGGTACCGGATCCGCTGAGTCGGGGGGCACTGGTGCACCGCCATGCCTCCGCACCCGTCGAGAACCGGGAACGAGCGCACCCTCCGGGCACCTTCGCCCCCACGGGACGCCATGCGCCACCGCGCCCGGTTGGCCCATCGGTCCGGAGCCAGGTTTACTGGCGATGTCGAGGAAAGATGAGGTCGGCCATGCCTCGTGGACACCGACACGCCGAACCGGGTTCCCCGGAGGTGCCTCCGGAGGAGGAAGCGGAGACCTTCGAGAAGGAACTTTTCAGGATGGCCCAAGCAGGCCTCGAGGTGTACGGTCCGGATCTGCGCGTCCTGCGCTCCAATGCCGCCATCCTCGCCTTGCGGGGCATGCCTGAGGCGCAAGTGGTCGGAGCCAGCCTGGGTGACCTGGACACCCGGATCGCACTGTCGCCGATCATGCGTGAGGTTCTGGACACCCATGAAGTGGTCCGGGAACGCACGATCGCCGCGGTCCCGGCCGACGACCCGCAGAATCAGCACCTGTACTCCGTCACCGGTTACCCACTGCGATGCGACGGCCGGGTGCCGGGTGCCGTTGCGGCGATGGTTCGCGATGTCACCGAGCAGGTCCGCAAGCAGAAGGCGACGGACCTGATGGCCGTGGCCCGGTCCAGGATCGGCACCACGCTCGACGCACCTCGTACCGCCCAGGAACTCGCCGACATGGCGGTGCCGGCCTTCGCCGACGCCGTCGCCGTCGACCTGGTGGAGTCCGTGTTCGACGGCGACGCCCCCATAGGGCCCGTCACGGCACACCTCCCGATGCGGCGTGCCGCCTTCGCATCTGATGAGGAGCAGTACGGGGCCTATCCGGTGGGCGGCAGCAGCCAGTTCGCGTCCCACACCCCGTATACGCGGGCCTTGGCAGACCTACGGCCGCGGCTCGTCGACTTGGCGACGAAGTCGGGCGCCTGGCTGGTACATGACCGCATGCGGGCCGAGTTCATCGTCCGGTCCGGGGCGCACTCGATGATCGTGACACCGCTCACCGTGCACGGCCTGGTCCTGGGCCTGGCCAGCTTCTACCGGACCCGCTCCCACCCCGAGCCTTTCGGCGACGACGATCTGTCGCTGGCGGCGCAACTGGCGTCCTGCACCGCGGTATGCATCGACAACGCACGTCGCTTCACCCGCGAGCACGTGATCGCCACGGCTCTGCAGCGCACCCTGCTGCCCCGCGAGACGCCACAGCTCTCCGCGGTCGAAGCCTCCCATTGCTACCGGGTCGGCCGTTACGGCGCTCACTGGTTCGAGGTGCTCCCGCTGTCGAGCTGCCGTGTGGG
Organism: Streptomyces sp. PA03-1a; assembly: GCF_033792805.1. NCBI lineage: Bacteria > Bacillati > Actinomycetota > Actinomycetes > Kitasatosporales > Streptomycetaceae > Streptomyces > Streptomyces sp. PA03-1a. Next base: position 10,180 of record NZ_JARAVO010000245.1, on the reverse strand, counting down.
CCTGATCATCGGGTACGTGCCGGGAGAGGACCTGCAGGCGTCCGTCGCCATGGCGAGGCTGCGGACGGCCGCCTCCACCCTGGCCGCGATGGACCTGCCGGCGAACGAGTTGCTGGCTCATCTTGACGATGTCGCCCAGCGACTTGCAGGTGAGCAGGAAGCGGACCCGGCCACCCTCCACCGTGCACGGCCGCCGTTCACCGCGTCCTGCCTGTACATGACGTACGACCCGGTCACCCTCCGTTGCACGGCTGCGTCCGCCGGTCACGACAGCCCACTCGTCACCAGTCCCGAGGGCGCGGTAGGCACGCTCGGCGTACCCCGTGGTGCGGCCCTCGGCAAGGGGGAGCCGCACGAGGTCGTCAGCGTGGAGCTGGCACCGGGCAGCCTCCTGTCGCTCTATTCGGACGGCAGCGCCGATCGCCACCCGTCGGAGGCCAGGGACCGCGTCGACCGGCTACGCGCCGCGGTGGCCCACCCCCTCGAGACCCCTGACGACATCTGCGACCAGGTGTCGTACCAGGTCCTCCGTGGCAGCACTCCCCAGGACGGTGCGGCGCTGCTGGTGGCCAGAACCCGATCCGTCGGCGCCGACAGCGTCGCTTCCTGGACCCTCCCCGCCCGGGCGATCTCCGTGCGCGAGGCGCGTCGGGCCGCGCGGGACCGGTTGGCGCAGTGGGGACTGGAGGAGTGCTCCCCTGTCACGGAACTGATCGTCAGCGAACTCGCCACCAATGTGATCGAGCACGCCGAAGGGCCCATCAGGCTCCGCCTCATACGCGACCGTGTGCTGACCGTGGAGGTCGCGGACGACGCCGAGACGACCCCGCGCCTGCGTCATGCCCGCCTGCAGGACGAGGACGGGCGCGGTGTGTTCCTCGTCGCCTCCCTCGCCGACCGCTGGGGCATGCGCTACGAGGACGTGGGCAAGACGATCTGGGCCGAGCAGACGCTGACGGCTGCGTGACGACGGCGTTCACACCCCTGCCGATGCCGAGTGCTCATGCCTGCTTGCCCGGGTCCTGGAATCGATGGGGGAGCGTGACGGTGATGGTCAGGCCGCCCTCCGGGCGTGGGGTGGCGTTGGCTTCGCCGCTGTGGGTGTGGGCGATCGCCTGGACGATGGACAAGCCCAAGCCGCTCCCCTTGGCGGAACCGACGCGGTCGGTGAGCCTGCGGAAGGGCTGGAAGAGAGCGGGCACCTCGTGCGGAGCGATCGAGGGCCCGGTGTTGGTGACGGTCAGCACCGCTGCTTCGGGGCTGGAGCGGGTGATGACGCGGACGGCGCCGCCGTGATGGTTGTAGCGGACGGCGTTGTCGACGAGGTTCCGCGCGAGCTGCTCCAGCAAGGTGGGGTCCCCCTGTAGCGGCGCGACACCGAGGTCGCCGGACAGGGCGATGCCGGCTTCTCGTGCCGATGCCGCGGCGGCATCGAGGACCGTTTCGGCGACGAGGCGAAGGTCGGTGGGCAGGCGCTCCACGGTGCCGCCGTCCGAGCGGGCGAGCGCGAGGAGCGCGTCGATGAGACGCTCTTGGCGAGCGTTGACCTTCAACAGGTCCTCACCGAGGTGGCGCAGGGACGCCGTGGCGTTGCGGCGGTTCATGGCCACTTCGACGAGCGTGCGGTTGAGCGCGAGCGGCGTCTTCAACTCGTGCGCGGCATTGGCGATGAAGCGGCCCTGACCGGCGAACGACTCGTCCAGACGTTCGAGCATGCGGTCGAAGGAGTCGGCGAGAGTCTTGACCTCGCCGGGCGGTGCTTCGAGGCAGATGCGCTGGTGCAACGTGCGCCCGGCGACCCGCTCGGCGGTGTGCGTGATGTGGGTGAGCGGCTGCAGCAGCCGTCCGGCCACCACCCAGCCCACGGCGGTGGCCGAGACACCTACGAAAGTGACGACCAGCGATCCCCATTTCAGCATCCACAGCATGTCCGCGTTCATGTCGTGCGGATCCACCTGCGGCGACGGATTGGCGAAGTTGAAGTGCCAGTAGCGGACGACCAGTAGCACCGTGGCCGCCAGTACCACGGAACCGGCGATGAAGAACATCGAACCGAACACTGCCGTCAGCTGCAGGCGCAGGCTGCCGCGGTGAGCGGCGATCCACAGGAACGGGGAGGCCGGCGCTCGGACGAACTTCCGCACTGCGGCCCGAGGACGCATCCCGTCCACCTTCCTTCGCTCGGCAATGCTGCTGCTCCTCAGTACCGGATCGGGCGTGAGCTGGGGGTGAGCTCGAGGGCTCACGAGCCGTTCACCGGGGTTCTGCTGGGATATCGGCAGCAGCGTGACCAGGGACTTTCTTGAAAGTGGCCTTGAAGGACGCTTCCGCCCGGCCATGGAAGGACGAGAAATGCAATCAGTGTCAGCGCTCACGAGACTCTTCGGTCCCCCGGCGCTTGTCATCGCCGCCGTGGCGACACTGGCGGGATGCGGCGGTGGGGGTGCGAACGGCGCGCAGGTGGCGAGTGTGCCGGACGGCACGTCGAGCGCCGCCTCGGCATCACCCGGCGCGGATACCGACTTCATGCCCTTCGTACGGTGCCTGCGCGAACACGGTCTCGATGTGAAGGATCCCGACCCGGACACCGAACAGGGGCTCGTCGTCGCCATGGCCGACGGAGGTCCCGTGGTCGCCACGGACCCTGCCTACAAGGCGTGCCAGTCCAAGTGGCCGACATATGATCCTGGTCCTCTCTGGAAGCCGGCGGACATCGAGAAGCTGAAGCGGTACGCCGTGTGCATGCGGGAGAACGGGGCCTCGGACTATCCCGATCCCGACCCGGAGACCGGCGAGCAGCCCGACGACTCGACGTACAACTCCAAGCTTGATCCGAATGCTCCGAAGGCCTCGGCGGCCTGCGACCATCTCTACCCGCAGTCCGAGAACGACGGCGTCGCCGGATGAGCCGGCGCAAGAGCTCCGGCAAGGGACGCCGCACGCTTCTCATTCTCGGCGGGACGGCGGCCGTTGCCGTGGTGGTACTGGCCGGTGCGGCCTCCTCCGGCGTTCTCGGTGGCCACACCAAGACCGCTGCGCCCAGCGCGTCCCCTCCGGCCACCGCAGAGGTGACGCGGAAGACCATGGAGCGCTGGATCACCGTGCCAGGCGCCGTGACGTACGGCTCCGCACGGCCTTTGACCGGACACGCCCAAGGCACCGTCACGTGGCTACCCGCATCGGGCACGGTACTTCGCCGGGGCGACGAGCTGGCCCGCATCGACGATCGCCCCGTCGTCCTGCTCTACGGCAAGCTCCCCGCGTACAGGGAGCTGGCGCTGGATACGAAAGGGGAGGACGTCAAGGTGTTCACGACCAACCTCAGCGCCCTGGGCTACGGTGGCTTCACGCCCGGTGATACGTACACCGCCGGAGTGGAAGCCGCCGTCAAGCGCTGGCAGAAAGCCCTGGGCGCTGCGGAGACCGGCAAGATCGCCCTCGGCGACGTGGTGTACGCCGATGGTGCGCGCAGGGTCGCCCAGCGCGGTGCGGCGATCGGTGCCGCCGCGGTACCCGAGTTGCTGACGGTGACCGGAACCACACCGCGGGCGAAGCTCACCGTTCCCGTCGAGGACTCCGAGCTGGCGGTCAAGGGCGTGCGGCTGAAGGTGTCCACCACCGGTGGCAAGAGCACGGACGCCACGGTCATCTCGGTCGGCGCCCCGCACACCGGTGACAGCGGCGAGAACGTCCAGGACGTCACCGTCTCCCTGGTCGACCCGTCGGCCGTGAGCAGGGGGACCGGCCGCGGTTCCGGCACCCTCACCGGTCGTTACCTCGCCGGTCGGCACGAGAACGTTCTGACGGTTCCTGTGTCGGCGCTTCTCGCGTTGTCCGGCGGAGGTTACGGCGTGGAAGTGCTGGACGGCCACGGGCGCGGTCATGTCGTCGCCGTACGTATCGGGCTGTTCGTCGACGGACGCGTCGAGGTGACCGGTGAGGGGCTGGCCCCCGGTGCCAAGGTGGGAACCGCGCGATGAGCGCCGACCCCGTCGTGGTCCTGGACCGTGTGAGCCGTAGCTACGGAGGCGGTGTCGCCGCCGTGCGCGATGTCAGCCTGACGGTGAGGCCGGGTGAGGCAGTTGCCGTCGTCGGCCCGTCCGGCTCGGGGAAATCCACGATGCTCAACCTCATCGGCACACTGGACCGGCCGACCTCGGGCCTGGTTACCGTCGCCGGACACGAAGTGTCCCAGCTGAGCGATCGCCGCCTGTCCGCCCTACGTGCCATGTACATCGGTTTCATCTTCCAGCAGTTCCACCTCCCGGCCGGATTCCCGATCGTCGAGGCGGTGGCCGACGGCCTGCTGTACAGCGGCGTGGCTCGGCGGGAACGGACACGCCGTTCCCTGGCCGCTCTGTCCCGGGTCGGCCTCGGACATCGGACCGACCACCGGCCGCATGAACTCTCGGGCGGCGAGCGGCAACGAGCCGCGATCGCCCGCGCCATCGTCGGCGAGCCGCCACTGCTGCTCGCCGATGAACCCACCGGCAACCTCGACACTGCCTCCGGCACGGCCGTCATGGAGTTCCTCGGGGAGTTGCACACCGCCGGCACGGCCCTGGTCCTGATCACCCACGACGCCGAGGTGGCGGCTCGGCTGCCGCGCCGGATCGAGTTCCGGGACGGCGCCGTGGTCGGCGATCGAGCCACCGATGCGGCAGACGGCGCCGGAAGGGGTTCGACGACGGCCGGATTCGCCGGCGAGGTCGCCGCCCTCCCGGGCAGCGGCCTCGGCCACCACACTGCGACGGAGGCGCCCCACTGATGCAGACGACCAGTCCGCCCCTGACCCCGTTCAGACTGCGGCCACGTGACGTACTACGGGTCGGCAGCACCGGATTGCGGTACCGGCCCCTCCGGGCAGTGCTGTCGGCGCTCGGCATCGCCATCGGCATCGCGGCGATGACCGCCGTCGTCGGGATCTCCAGTTCCAGTCGCACAGCACTCGACCAGGAACTGGCCGCCTTGGGAACCAACCTGCTCACCGTGGGCCCGGGCAAGGACCACAGCACCGGGGAGAGAGTCGCGCTCCCGGAGACGGCCCCAGCCATGATCCGCCGGGTCGGCCCGGTACAGTCGGTCGCCGCGGTCTCCCGGCTTCCTCGCGCCAACGTCTACCGCAACGAGCACATCCCCACGGCACTCAGCGGCAGCATCGCCGTCTACGCGGCGACGCAGGGCCTGCCGGAGGCACTGCGGGTGTCCCTGGCCGACGGAGACTGGCCCAATGCCGCTCAGGCGAAGCTGCCCGTGGTGGTCATCGGCGCCGGCACCGCGAACAACCTGGGCATTCACGACCTTCGTGGCGCATCGCCGGCGGAAGGCCCGAACGGCGTTCAGGTGGTGCTGGGCGGCAGCCGCTTCACCGTCGTCGGAATCCTCGCCCCGGCCCCCCTCGCGCCCGAACTGGATCGGGCCGCGCTCGTCGGTTGGGAAGCCGCCCGTGCAGAGCTGGGCTTCGACGGACACCCGACGACCGTCTACGCCCGTGTCCGGGACGACGCAGTCACCGATGTGCATGGCGTCCTGGCCCCTACGGCCAACCCTGAGCACCCCGAACTGGTGTCGGTCTCCAGGCCCTCCGACGCCCTCGTCGCGAAGAACGCCTCGGAGCGGGCCTTCACCGGGCTGTTGCTGGGCCTTGGTTCGGTCGCTCTGCTGGTGGGCGGGATCGGAGTCGCCAACACCATGGTCATCTCGGTGCTGGAGCGCCGCGCCGAGATCGGCCTGCGCCGCGCTCTGGGCGCCACACAGGGGCAGATCCGGCTGCAGTTCCTCGCGGAGTCGCTCCTGCTGTCCGCGCTCGGTGGAGCGGCGGGTGTACTCCTCGGGATCCTCGTGACCGGTGTGTACGCCACGACGCAGGGGTGGCCGACCACCGTGCCGGCCTGGGCCTCCGCAGGAGGCACCGCCGCCACGTTGGCCATCGGCGGTCTGGCCGGCTTGTACCCGTCGGTCCGCGCCGCGCGAATGTCTCCGACGGAGGCGCTGGCAGGCACATGAACGGGCGAGCCCTGTGGTCATGGCCGGGTGGCCGGGACCACGGCCGGGTGCCCGTCCAGCGGCGTCATGCCGATGGGGTCCGCGTCAGGAGTCTCGCCGATGGTCCGGAACTCGAACGCCGCTCCCCGGCGCCACAGCCCAGTTGCAGGAAGACCACCCGCTGTGAAGCGGGTGGTCATGCATCAGGGTGGGCACTCCTCACGCGTGCGGTCGTGCGCTGGTCGGGACCCGGGTGGGCAAGGTGACGGTCACGGTGACGCCGCCGCCCGAACGGGGTACGGCATCGACGTCTCCGCCGTGGGCGTGGGCGACCGCTCGGACGATCGACAGGCCCAGGCCGCTGCCCTTGGCCGTGCCGACCCGGTCGGTCAGTCGGCGGAAGGGCTGGAAGAGAACGGGCACCTCATGCGCGGCGACGACGGGGCCCGTGTTGGTGACGGTGAGCCGCACTCCGTTGGCAACCTGTGCCGTGAGGACGCCGACTGTGCCGCCGTGAACGTTGTAGCGGATGGCGTTGTCAACAAGGTTCCGGGCCACTTGCTCCAGCAGCAGCGGATCTCCGTGGAGTGGCGCGGGACGCAGATCCGTTTGGACCGTTACTGCGGCCCGTTCGGCCGCCTGCGCCGAGGCCTCCATGGCCGAGGCGGCCGCCTCGGCCAGGTCGGTGGGCAGGCGTTCCACGGTGCCGTTCTCGGAGCGGGCAAGAGCCAGCAAGGCGTCGATCAGCCGCTCGTGGCGAGCGTTGACCGCGAGCAGGTCCTCGGCCAGGTGACGTATTTCCACAGGGGCGTTGCGCCGGTTCATGGCGACTTCAACGAGGGTGCGGTTGATGACGAGCGGGGTCTTGAGTTCATGTGCCGCGTTGGCGATGAAGCGGCCCTGGCCGGCGAAGGACTCGTCGAGTCTCGCCAGCATCCGGTCGAGGGAGTCCGCCAGCTTCTTGACCTCGCCGGGCGCGGCCTTCAGCGCGATCCTCTGGTGCAGGGTGCGTTCGGCGACGCGCTCGGCCGTTCCGGTGATCTGCGTCAGCGGCCGCAGCAGCCGACCGGCCGCCACCCAGCCCGCCGCAGTGGCCGCGCCTCCCACGGCTGTGGCTACGAGCGATCCCCATTTCAGCATCCACAACATGTCCGCACGTGTGTCCGTCCCCTGGGCTGCTGCGTGCCACCCGGCCTGTTCCTGGAACTGTGCTTGCTGCTGCGGGGTGAGAGGTGGACGCATCTTCACGTAGGGAGGGAAGGATGCGCCGGGGTGGGCCTGCCGGAAGCGGTAGACCAGCAGCACGGTGACACCCAGCACCACGGCGACGGCCAGGAAGAACATCACGCCGAAGATGCAGGTCAGCCGGAGGCGCAAGCTCCCCTTGTGTTCGGCGAGCCAGCAGGTGACCAAGCTCATGATTTCCGGCCCGGGACGTTGGCCTTCAGGCTACGGAGCAGGGGCGGCATTCGCTGGCTCCCGGTTCGGCTTCTCTGGCGTGCCCATCCGGATTCGATTCCATCCGCGGATCGAGGGCCCCGGCTGAAACCGCAATGCGGTCACTTTCAGTCGGGAAGGAAAAGGCTTCCATCTCATCTTTTCGCATCTTCCGTTCCGGGGGTAGAGGGAAGATCGAAGAATTCAGGCGGACATCCTTGTGGAAATCACAGGAGCCCGCCCCGACTGCGTGATCGCCGCGGTCGGGGCGTCCGGTGCCGGGTTCACGCGGAGGGCCTGCCCGCGCGGAGCGCGAAGTGGGAGCCGTTTTCGGTGACGAGCCGGGTGAGCTGCTCGGCCAGGGCGTTGTCGGTGGGCGTGTCGGTCATGAGGCGTCGGTAGAGGATGGTGCCGGCCCAGATGTCCTGGACGAGGTCCGTGTCGAGGTCGTGGGGGAGGTCGCCGCGTTGCATGCCGCGGCGCAGCGCGGTGGCGATGTTCTGGCGTTTGCGGTGGAGGAAGGTCTCGCGGAAACGGGTCATGAGCTCGGGGTGGGGCAGGAGACCCGCGGCGAGGGCGGGCAATGAGGCCGCGATGTCCTCGTTGGTGTAGTTGTCGATGGTCATGTCGACGGCGTGGCGCAGCTCGGCGTGGGTGTCGCCGAGGTCGGGGATTTCCTCGGCGCGGAAGATCTCGGCGAGGGCGTCGGCGATGAGGGCTTCCTTGTTCGGCCACCAGCGGTAGATGGTCGACTTGCCGACGCCCGCGGCGGCCGCGACGGCTTCGATGGTCAGTGCCGGGTAGCCCTGTGCCGACAGGACACCCCGCGCCGCGTCGAGGATCTTTGCAGCGGACCGCGGCCCACCGGTCGGCGGGCCCGAGGAGAATTCCAGCACCATTGCAAAAACGATACGTATCGTTTCGTTTGATGTCAAGGACATGCTGCCGCGCTGCCGAGGCACGTGCGGCAGCGGGTCAGGGCCCAGGCCGGGCGGAAGGCTTCGTCTTGCCGCCCGAAGAATTTTCCGGATATGAAATCCGCTGCATGGAGAAGGCTTGGCCGAATGAATTCAGGTGCGGAATCGGAGGTCGATCACTCGTCTCGGCTCCGGGGATGCAACGTGGGGTGCTGAGGTACCGTGGAAATCGCCGTCCGTTCGAAGGGCCAGGATTCTCGTGAGCGCACAACAAGCGGATCTCTCGAGCACTGATGATGCCGTTGCCGCGGAGCTCTCCGCGCTCTACCGGTGGGCAACTCAGGAGGTAGGGGATCTGGTGCCTGCCATCGTGGACGACATCCGCGGCCAGGTCGGATCGTTCGAAGCGATGCCGCGCGCCGAGCACGAGGAGGCGGTGCTGGAGCAGTACCAGGCGTTCCTCGCCTCGCTCCAGGAGAGGCGAGCACCCACCGGCCGCGAGATCGAGGCTGCTCGAGAACTCGGCCGGAGGCGAGCCCGGCAGTTCGTTCCCATGGAATCGGTCATCACGGGCTTCCACATCGGTTACCGGCATCTGTGGAGCATGCTGCGCCAGGAGGCCGGCAACAGGCAGACGGCGGCCCTGCTCGCCCTGCTGGAACTGGTGGACCAGACCTGGGCGTGGGTGCAGCACATGTGCGGCGCCGTGGCCGACGGCTACTCCGAGACGAGCCGAGGCAGGGAAACGGCCCTGGTCGAACTTCGGCACCGATTCGTCGAAGCCCTCTACGCCGACGGCGCGCAGGGCGAGGACGGGTTGTGCATGGCCCGCGCCCTGGACTTCGATCCCTACGCTTCCTTCCAGGCCGCGTGCGCGCCCGTCGAAGCCTGGTCCGACACCCATTTCGACCTCTTGCGGCGGAAGCTGCACGCGAACGGCGGCACGCTGCACGCGGTGATCCACGGCGAGCGCGTCGTCATCCTGGCGCAAGGCATGATCATCGCGGACGCCGGCGAATTGCTGCCTGCGGGAGTTGATCCGGTTGCCGGGATCGGCATGCCCAGGGCCGGACTGGCGGGTGCCGCGGAGAGCATCGGCGACGCGGAACGGGCACTTGTGGTCGCCCGGGAACGGGGGTGCACGGTGTCCTTCGATGACAAGTGGCTCATCGCCACCCTCCTGCCCCAGCGTGATCGGCTGGCTCCTCTCGTGCGCTCCACGGTGCCGCGCAGTCACCCACGCCTCGCCGAGGCCGTTCTGGCTTTCGCGCACAACGGCTTCTCGATCAGCGCGAGTGCGGCGGTCCTGCATCTGCACCCCAACACCGTTTCCTACCGGCTGGATCGCTGGCACCACCACACGGGCTGGGACCCTCGCAGCTGGGACGGGTTGGCCCGCTCCCTTGCCGCCATCGTGCTGTACCCGCCGGAGAACCCTGGGCGCTGATCCAGGCGCGTACACCGCCCTGAGCTGGGCATGTCGAGCGTCGCTCACGTCCTGCTCACATACGTCGTGCTTGGGTACGGGCGAAAGTGCGCCGGGAAACGCGCGCACTCGCGGAGGGTGCACGCGTCGGGAATCCCGGCGGTCGGTCCGCCATTCGCGGTCCCGCTGCCCTCGGAAGGCCCGACCTTGCTCTCAGTCAACGTCGGGCGGCGCGTGAAACGCGCCGCCCCTCAGCCTCGCGACCATGCCGTCGACGCTGCACGTTTCATGGCGGGCCCATGGTCAGTCGGTGGGCGTGATGTGGCCGTCGCGGAGTTCCAGGACGCGGTCGGCGAGGGCGAGGAGCTGGGGGTCGTGGGTGGCGACGAGGGCGGTGACGCCTTCGCTGTGGACG
>NZ_JARAVO010000244.1:0-14185 GCF_033792805.1 Streptomyces sp. PA03-1a | reverse complement strand
CGCGAACCCTCAGCGAGGACCCATGACCACCGCAGCAACCCGCCCGGACGTCAAACGGGGAACCCTCCCCGTCTTCGCCACGGCGACGGCGATCACGGTCGCCAACATCTACTTCACCCAGCCCCTCCTCGACCAGATCGCCCGCGGCTTCGGCATCTCCGCCTCCGCCGCCGGCCTCGTGGCCACGGCAGGACAGATCGGCTACGCGCTGGGGATCGTGGCCGTCGTCCCGCTCGCGGACCGGGCCCGGCTGCGCCGGCTGTCCAGGGTCCTGCTGGCGGTGACCGCCGTCGCGCTCCTGGGGGGCGCCCTGGCTCCGTCCGTCGCCCTGCTGGGGATGGCGACCCTCGTGCTCTCGGCGAGCACCGTGCTCCCACAGGTGATCATGCCCACGGTCGCGTCCATGGCCGCCCCCGGCCAGGCCGGGCGGGTCCTGGGGGCGGTCGGCACGGGGCTGACGATGGGCGCCCTGCTCTCGCGCACCGCCTCCGGGCTCATCGCCGAGGCCGCGGGCACCTGGCGGGCCGGCTTCCTCGTCGCCGCGGCGGCCACGGGGGCGCTGCTGCTGGTCCTCCCCCGCTACATGCCGGCCGGGCGCCCGCCGGGGGCGGCGGCCTCCGGCGGCTACGGGAGCTTGCTCGCCTCGCTCCCCCGACTGCTCGTGGTCCACGCCCCGTTGCGCCTGTCGGCCGCGCTGGGGGCGACGGCGTTCGCCTCCTTCTCGGCCTTCTGGTCCACGCTCGCCTTCCACCTCACCGCGCCGCCGATCGGCCTGGGCCCCGCCGTGGTCGGCCTCCTCGGCCTGTGCAGCGTGCCGGGCGCCCTGGCCGCCCGCTACTCGGGGCGGCTCACCGACCGGTGGGGGCCGCTGGGGGTCAACGCCCTCGCCGTCGCCTCGGCACTGGCCGCCTTCGTGCTCTTCGGGGTCGCGGGGCGGTCGCTCGTCGTCCTCGCCGTCGGCTGCAACCTCCTCGGCTACGGGGTGACGAGCGGCCAGATAGCGAACCAGGCCCGCATCTTCACCGCCGGGCCGGAGATCCGGGGGCGGCTCAACACGGTGTACATGTTCGCGGTCTTCGGTGGCGGCGCCACCGGTTCCGCCGTCGCCGGGGTGCTCTTCTCCGCCTTCGGCTGGCGCGGCGTGGTGGCGGGCGGCCTGGGCTTCCTGCTCCTCGCGGGCCTCACTCTCGCCTGGCACGGCCTCCGCGCCCGCCACACCGGCCCCCGGCACGGCGACGACGCCGAGCCCGGACAGGCCGACGCGGACACCGCCACCGCTCCCGCCCTGCGGCGATAGCCACACCCCCTCGGAGCGCGGGCCCCACCGCCCGCGCTCCGCACCCCCGCTTCCCGGGGGCCGCCACTACCGTCCGTCGCGCTCCCAGGTCAGGACGCCGGTGCGCAGCGCCCCCCAGATCCTGGCGGCACCGGGCAGGCTCAGCCGGAGCCTGCGCCCGTCCAGGTCGGCGATCCGCGTCTGGGAACCGCCCACCCAGTTGGGGAACAGGCTCAGCTCGACGTGGTGGACGACCGTGTCCCCCGCCGGGACCTCGAAGGTGCCGGCGTACGCGAGGTAGCCCGCGGCCGCCGCGGCCAGCTCCTCCGGCAGCCCTTCCTCGAGCCGCCCGTGGCGGAAGCCCGGCCGCCCGACCCGCATGATCTGGGCCGCCATGTGGCCCTCCGGCCCGTACGTGATCAGTCCCCGGGGCCGCGGCCCGAAGGGCTCGACGACCTCCCCGGTCCCGACGTCGGTGGCCTCGTAGGACATCAGGCGCCAGGCGCCGATCAGGGATGTGCGCAGTTCATCGGGGGTCATCGCCGTACCTCGCTCACGTGCCGGGCGCCCGGGGCGCCGTCCTTGACTTTCAGGATGACGAGAGTAATCCTGAATGAGAAATGAGGATGATGCAAGTAATCCAGATTGGAAAGGGCCCGTCATGACCGACACCTACGACCCCACGCGCACCGCGATCCTGCTGGTCGACCCCTACAACGACTTCCTGTCGGAGGGCGGCAAGGTCTGGCCCGCGCTGGAGGGCGTCGCCACCGAGGTCGGCCTGCTCGACAACCTCCGCGCCGTCGTCGGCGCGGGGCGCGCGGCGGGCCAGAAGGTCTTCTTCGTCCCCCACCGCCGCTGGCAGGAGGGTGACTACGAGGACTGGGAGCACCCCAACCCCACGCACCGCATCATCCAGGAGCGGCACACCTTCGCCCTCGGCACCTGGGGAGGCGAGTTCCACCCCGACTTCCGGCCCGCCGACGGCGAGGTGGTCATCCAGGAGCACTGGTCGCAGAGCGGGTTCGCCAACACCGACCTGGACTTCCGGCTCAAGCAGCACGGCATCACGCACGTGATCGTCATCGGCCTGCTCGCCAACACCTGCATCGAGTCCACCGGCCGCTTCGCCATGGAGCTCGGCTACCACGTGACGCTCGTCCGCGACGCCACCGCGGCCTACCGCCCGGAGATGATGCACGCCGCCCACGAACTCAACGGCCCCACCTACGCCCACTCCATCACCACCACCGCCGACCTGCTCAAGACCCTGGAGAACGGAGACCACTGACATGCGACTGACCGGAGAGATGCTGATAGGCGCGTCGTCCATCCCCGCGTCCGAAGGCACGATGAAGGCCCTCGACCCGGCGACCGGCGAACTGGTCGGACCGGAGTTCGCGCTCGGCGGGGCGGCCGAGGTCGACCGCGCCGCCCGCCTGGCCGACGAGGCCTACGACACCTACAACCGCACCGGCCTCGCGGAGCGCGCCGCGTTCCTCGAACTGATCGCGGACCGGCTCGAGGGGATCAAGGGCGAACTGGCCGAGCGGGCAGCCCTGGAAACGGGCCTTCCGGCCGCGCAGCTGGAAGCCGAGGCGGTCAAGTCCGCAGGGCAGTTCCGGCAGTTCGCCGACGTCGTCCGGCAGGGCCGGTTCCGGCAGGCCGCCGTCGACCCGGCCCAGCCGGAGCGGCAGCCCCGGCCGCGCATGGACCACCGCATGCAGAAGATCGGTATCGGCCCGGTGGCCGTCTTCGGCGCCAGCAACTTCCCGATCTCGTACTCGGTCGCGGGCGGCGACACCGCCGCCGCTCTCGCGGCGGGCTGCCCGGTGATCCTCAAGGCCCACAACGCCCACCCCGGCGCCTCGGAGCTGCAGGGGCGCGTCATCCAGGGCGCCGTCGCCGATTCCGGGCTGCACGAGGGCGTGTTCTCGATGGTCCGGGGGGCCGGCAACGCGATCGGCGAGGCCCTGGTGGACCATCCGCTGGTCAAGGCCGTCACCTTCACCGGCTCCGAAGGCGGTGGCATGGCCCTGTACCGGCGGGCCCAGCTGCGACCCGACCCGATCCCGGTCTTCGCGGAGATGACCAGCGTCAACCCGACCTTCGTCCTGCCAGCGGCGCTGGCGGCGCGCGGCGGCGAGATCGGCGACGGCTTCGCCGAGCGCATGCTCGTCAACGTCGGCCAGGCCTGCCTGAAGCCGGCCGTGCTGCTCGCCGTCGACGGTCCGGGTTACGCCGCGATGCGCGAGGCAGCCGCGGCACGGGTGGGCGCGATGGGCGCACGGACGATGCTCACCCCCGGCATCCACGACGCGTACGGCCGCGGGGCGCGGCGCCTGCGCGACTCCGGGGCCACGACCGTGACGGTGGGCCCGGAGCCCGAGGGCGCCTTCGAGGGCCGCGCGCAGCTCCTCGAGGTCGACGGCGACCGGTTCCTGGCCGAAACCGCCCTGGCCGAGGAGGTCTTCGGACCGGCAGCGCTGCTGGTCCGGCTGTCCGGCGTCGAGCAGATTACCGAGGTGGCCCGGAGCTTCCGCGGCCAGCTGTCGGCGACGATGCACCTCGAGGAGGAGGACCACCCGCAGGCCGCGCGCCTGCTGCCGGTCCTGGAGCGCCGCACCGGCCGGATCGTGGTGAACGCCTTCGCCCACCCGCAGGAGGTCGGCCACGCCACCATCCACGGAGGCCCGTTCCCGGCCACCACCGACAGCCGCTTCACCTCGGTCGGCATGAGCGCGATCGACCGCTTCCTGCGGCCCGTCACCTACCAGGGCTTCCCGGACGCGCTGCTCCCCAAGGCGCTGGTCCCGGCCAACCCGCTGGGGCTGTGGCGGCTGGTAGACGGGCACGTCACCCGCGACTGACCCGCCGGGAGCGGCAGGCCCGGTCACGGGAAGCGGGCGAGTTCCTCCCGGGTACGGGCGATCCAGGGGTGGTCCTCGCCGAGGTGGCGCACACGGTCCTGGAGGACCTGGCGCAGCAGCCGGGCGGCGCGTGGGGCGTCGCCCGCCGCGCCGACCGAACAGGCGTGGGCGTTACGGCTGTTGAGGGTGGAGGGATGGTCGTCACCGAGGACGCGGGTGCGGTCCTGGACGAGGATCTCCAGCAGGTCCGCGGCCTCGCCGTGACGGCCGGTGGCGGCCAGGCAGCGGGCACGCCCGCCGCGTGCGGTGAGCGTCTGGGGGTGGTCGTCGCCCAGGCGCTCGCGGCAGTCGTCGACGAGCTGTTCGTACCGGGCCGTCGCCTCGGCCGCCCGGCCCGCCCTCAGGACACAGCGGGCGTGGGCGGCACGGACAGCGAACAGCTGGGGGTGCCCGTCGTCGAGGATCTCGGCGCTCTCGGTCAACAGCGCGCCGAGGAGCCGTACGGCCTCCTCGGCCGCCCCGGCCTCGCTGAGGAAGAGCGCCTGGTAGCGCCGCCACAGCAGCGGGATCGGGCTGTCCGGCCCGTGCACGGCGCCTCCGCGGCCGTCCTCGATCAGGTCGCTGAGCAGTGCCGATGCGCGGCCGGGGTCGCCGGCCTCGCCCAGGAAACGGGCGTGGCCGTGGCGGGAGGCGAGGGTGTCCGGGTGGAGCGGGTCGAGGACCTTCAGGCAGTCCTGGAGGAGTTCCCCGAACAGCCCGGCGGCGCGGGCGGCATGCCCCGCCTCGCCGAGGAAGTGGGCGTGGTGGCGGCGGTTGTTGAGGGTGTAGGGGTGGTACGGGCCCTGGGTGCGTGACCGGTCGGCGACCAGGCTGTCGAAGAGCCGGGCGGCCTGTCCGGGGCGGCCGGCGTCGCCGAGCAGGTAGGCGTAGCCGTACCGGCTGCTGAGGGTGTGCGGGTGGTCGGCGCCCAGCAGGCGGGTCCGGTCGGCCAGCACGGACTGGTACTCGGCGACCGCTTCCTCGAGCCGTCCGGTCTCGCCGAGGAACACCGCCAGGTTGTTGCGGCTGTTGAGGGTGTGGGAGTGCTCGCGGCCGAGGACGCGCGTGCGGTCCTGGATGACGCCGCGCAGCAGGTCGACGGCCTCGGCGGGGTGGCCGGCCATGCCGACGTAGCGGGCGTGGGAGTTGCGGTTCTCCAGCGTCTCCTTGACGTCGGGGCCGCCGCGCCGCTCGGCCTCCGCGACCAGCTCGCGGTACAGGTCCGCCGCGCGCCGGGGGTCGCCGGCCTCCCCCACGCACGTGGCGTACCACTGCCGGGGCAACTGCCCGGGGTCGGCACCGGCCTTGTCGAAGGCGGCCATGGCGTGGTGCAGGTCGCCGCGCTGGTAGGCGGTCGCGCCGATGTCCAGGGCGCGCACCGGGTCGGCGTGGTCGATGAGGATCTCCCACACGGCGTCCGGGATGCGCGGCGGCGGCACCTGCTCGTCCAGGGTCTGGTGCAGGTAGTCGAAGGCCAGGTAGGCGCCGTCGTCGCGGGGCAGCAGCAGGCTGGAGGTGGCGTGCAGGGGGGCGGTGGCCCAGCGCAGCGCCTCTTCCCACGCCTCCGGCCGCAGGCTGGTGCCGCCGCGCAGGTCCAGGTGGATCTCGTGCAGGCGGCGCAGCACGTCCTCGGGCAGCGGCTGGTGGTAACCCGCGCGCCGGGCGTCCACGGCCCCTGCGACGAGGGCGGCGGCCCGCGGACGGGCACCGGCCGCCCACGCGTTGCTGAAGTCGTCGAGCAACTGGGGAGCCGCGGCGAGGTACTCGGCCACCCCGCGGCTGCCGGACCGGGCGTCGTTGACGGCGGCCCTGATCCTCGGGTCGTCGGTGTGGTGCCGGGCCCGCGCCAGCTCCGCCTCGCTCCAGGTACGGTCCACCCGCACGACCGAGGCCAGCCGCAGCACCTCGCGCCCCGAGCGCAGCACGTCACCGCCGGGCTCGTCGTCGGCGGCCGAGCGGGCGCCGAAGCGGATGTGCTGACGTGCGCTCATGGTCGCCACGACGGCGACCCGCGCCGGCCCGGCCTCCAGCAGCCGCTGTACGTGACCTGCCGTCAGCCCGCCCGCGCCGAGGTAGTTCTCCAGGTCGTCCAGCCACACCACGGCCTGCTTCAGCCGTGGCACGGTGTCCGCGAGGGCGACCATCGCCTCACGACTGTCCGGAACGACCAGCCGGTAGCGCGGGAAGTGCTTGCGCACCACCTCGTAGGCCAGGCGCGTCTTGCCCGCCGTGGAGTCCCCCACCAGCAGCAGGAATCCCTGTCCCCCGCTGAGCACCGCCTCCGCCTGCGGCATGGCGTCCCGCCCGACGAACACCGGGACACGGCCGAAGCCGGCCGTCCCGCCGCCGCCCGGTGCGGCCGGGTGGACGCCGAGACCGATGGGGTCGTCGACGTCCGCCACCAGCGGCGCCGTGCCGCGCCGGGAGATCCGCAGCAGGCCCGGCAGCGCCCGTCTGCGGCCCGCCGACTGCTCCAGCGCCCTGCCTCCCGAGGCGGCCACGGTCTCCGTCGCCGCCCCGGCGACCGCTCCCGCCGGGCCGAACAGCAGGGTCAGGGCGGGCCGGGCCAGACCGGAGAACACCCTGAACAGGTAACCGGCCGCGCCTGTGGCGCGGTCCCTCCCGGCAGCCATCGCGTACTCTCCCGTTCCCCCCGGTGCTCCCCTGCCGTGGTGCATTCCCGGTGGCGCCGCCGGCTACCCACCGGGGGCACGGTAGCGGGCGGAGGCCAGGGAGAAGTCGAGGAAGCCGCGGGCCCAGGCGTGGATGCCGTCCGCGTACTGGCAGACCGCGGCCAGCTGCCCCGGGGTGAGGTCGGTCGCGAGGGCGGTGGCGTACAGGTCGCGTGTCGCGGTGCGCAGGCAGGCGACGCGGCGGGCGTGCCACAGCCGTGTCTCGTCGATCGCCTCGTCCAGCGTCAGGCCGTGGTGGTGGCGCAGGACGAGGACCAGGTTGGTGGTCTCCCCCGAGCGCAGCTCCTTCTCCACCGAGAACAGGTCGTTGGTCCAGCCGATGACGTCGGCGGCGGCCTCGCGCAGCACGCGGCAGGCCGGCGAGAACCAGATCGCCGGGGGCAGTTCCGCCTCCTGGGCGTACTCGATGAGGTCGAAGCACCAGCCGGTCGCGCCGGAGACCCGCCGCCAGGCGATGTAGGCCTCGGGGGTGGGCACCTCGTCGCCGGCGCGGATCCTGATCATGTCCTGGTTGGTACGGATCCACCCGAGCAGGTGACGGCGGAAACGGTCGCCCCAGGCGGGCCCCATGGCGCCGGTCACCCGCGGCAGGAGTTCGCCCAGGACGCGGACGGCCGGCGGCGCCGACGCGGGGACCTCCCACCCGCAGCCGCCGACGGCGCGTGCCATGGCCTCCAGTTCCGCGCCGGTCCCCGTGGACGGGCCCACGTCGCTGCCGTCGTCGACGGCGAACATCCACAGCGTCAGCCGGGCCAGCTCCGTCAGACGGGCCGGGGTCGCCCATGGCCACACGTGCGCGGCCATGGCGGCCTGCCGTTCCCGGCCGGCCTGCCCCGAGGCCGGCGCGGACAGCAACCCGGCCCGCCGCGCCCAGGCCATGACGTGCGGCTCCACCTGCCGCAGGCCGGGGTTGAGGAGCGACGGGCCCGGTACGCGGACGGGCCCCCCGGCCCGGCCCCGTGCGGTCCCGCTGTGCGCGGCCCGTCCCCCCGGGCCGTCGATACGAACGAACGCAGATGTCTTCCCCACCGGATTCCCCCCTTCCCGGGCCGTCGGCGACCCGGGCAAGGACTACGACTTCCAGCCATCCCCGTCCCGGTTCCTACCCAGCGTTCGACTTCCGGACGCCCGGAACGGGCAGCCGGCGTCAGAGCTCCGTCGAAACCGGGCTGACGGGAACCCGGGCCGTCCACGATGCGTCATGATCCGGGCGGGCACCGACCGCCCGCACCGTTCGCGTTCGCGTTCGCCTTCGCGTTCGCCTTCGCGTTCGCCTTCGCGTTCGCCTTCGTGTCCACGTTCACGTTCATCGAGGAGAGAAGTGCACAGACACCGCCGTCCGTACTCCGCCGCCGTGGCCGCCGTGCTCCTGGCCGCCCTGCTGGGTGCCTGCGGGAGCCCGGACTCCGGCGCCGTGGCCGGATCCGGAGCGTCGGCCGCCGCTTCCGCCGGCACCCGCACCCCAGTGGCGAAGGCGGACCCGCCCGTCACCGGGGCGCTGGACGACCACCGGCACGTGGCGCGCAGGACGGCCCCCGCGCGGCGCCCCCACATGGTGCAGCGGTGCACCGACCGCACCCGGCGGGTGAAGCACACCTCCTCGAAGGGTTCAGGCAAGCGCAAGTCGACCCGGACCTGGTACACCACCGAGCACTACCAGGACTGCCGCAAGGTCCAGCAGGGCACCGAGTCCTACACCCGTGTGGTGTCCGCGGAACGCTGGTGCGTCGAACTGGACGACGTCGGCGGCGACCGCATCCGCGACGACGTCTGGTACAAGGTGGACGCCACGACCTACGGCACGGCCGTCGGCGCCGAGGAGGGCACCCCGATGTCCTTCACCCCCCTGGCGTCCGGCTGCTGACGGCGCACCGCCGGGCGGCGCCGGGCCCGGCGTAATCCGGATGCGTTCCGCCCGGTGCTTCTGCCATCCTCGCGCCCATGTCCACGTTCCAAGATCTCCTCGCCGAAGGGGAGGCCGTCCCGACCGAGGGATGGGACTTCTCCTGGTTCACCGGCCGCGCCACCGAGGAGCGCCCGTCCTGGGGCTACAGCGGGCTCCTCGCCGAGCGGACGGCGCGGGCCGAGGCCGTGCTCGACATCCAGACCGGCGGCGGGGAGGTCCTGGCGACCGTGCCCACCGCCCCGCCGGTGGTCGCGGCGACGGAGTCCTGGGCGCCCAACCTGGAGATCGCCCGCCGCAACCTGGCGCCCTTCGGCGCCACCGTCGTCGAGGCCGACGACACGGCCGACCTGCCCTTCCCCGACGGCCACTTCGACCTGGTCGTCAGCCGGCATCCGGTGGTGACCCGCTGGGACGAGGTGCGCCGGGTACTGCGTCCCCGGGGCACCTACCTGTCCCAGCAGGTCGGCGCCGGCTCGGTGCGGGAGCTGACGGACTACCTGATGGGGCCCCGGCCGGTCGCCACGCACACACGGGACCCCTTCACGACCACGGCCGGCTCCAGCGGGGTCGAGGCCACCGCACGCGCCGAAGCGGCGGGCCTGGAGGTCGTGGACCTGCGCCAGGAGGCGCTGCGCATGGAGTTCCACGACATCGCCGCCGTGGTCCACTTCCTGCGCAAGGTCATCTGGATCGTGCCCGGCTTCACGGTGGACGCCTATCGCGAGCAGCTGGCGCGGCTGCACGACTTCATGGAGCGGCACGGGCCCTTCGTGGCGTACTCGCAGCGCTATCTGATCGAGGCCCGCAAGGGCTGACCACCGGAAGGAGTACACCCGTGATCGCGCCGACCACCAGGCCGTTCGCCGAGTCCGACGTCGATGCCGCGGCCGGCCTGCTCGCCGCCCGCCACCGCCGCGACCTCGCCCGGGACGTCGCGCTCGACCCGGGTTTCACCGAACCGGCCGCCTGCGCGGCCCTGCTGCGGGACGCCTGGGCGCAGGGCGCGCGGGGCGCGGTCGCGGAGACGGCGGACGGCACGCCCGCCGGGTACCTCCTCGCCGTACCCGGCGACGACGGCCGGGGACGGCACGTCTGGACGGGCCCCGGGCACTACGCGGCACGCGACGGGGACGTACTGCGCGGGCTCTACGCGGACCTGTCGGGTCCATGGCTCGCCGACGGGCGGCTGCACCACTACGCCGTCGCGGCCGCCGGCGACCTGCCGGTCTGGCTGTCGCAGTGCTTCGCGTACGAGCAGGTCCACGCCGTGACGGACCTGGCGACGGAGGCGGCCGTCCGCCACGACGACGTGCGCGCCGCGGGGCCGTCGGACCTCGCCGCGCTGGAGCCGCTGTTCCGCCTGGTCGCCGACGCGCACGCGGGGCCGCCGGTCTTCGCCTTCATCGAGCCGTCCTTCTACGAGGGTCTGCGCCCGGGCCACTTGGAGCTGCTGGAGGACCCGGCCGTGTCGTACTGGCTCGCCGAGGGGCCGGAAGGGGTCCGTGGCTTCTGCGTCATGCGGCCGGTGCCCGACGACGAGGTCTCGCTGACGACGCCGCGCGGCTCGGTCGAACTGCTCCTCGCCGCGACCGTTCCGGAGCACCGCGGCAGCGGTGTGGGGCGCCGGCTCACCGAGCACGCCTTCGCGGACGCCGCCCGGCGCGGGTTCCGCGTGTGCGTGACGGACTGGCGGGCGGCGAACCCGCTGTCCTCGGTGTTCTGGCCGCGTCGCGGATTCCGTCCCGTCGCCCACCGGCTGCACCGCCTCCTCGACCCGCGGCTGCTGCGGGGCTGACCTCGCACGGCGGCCCGCGCCGAGGAGGCGCCCGGGGTGGTCACTCGACGACGCCGAAGTCCTCCGGGAACGTCTCCAGGAACGCGCGGCGCCGGGGGTCGGCCTCGGCTGCCGCCATCGCCTCGAGCACGTCGAGCAACTCGGCCCGCTGTGCTTCCGACATGCGGTCCACCACGGCCGCGACGCCCTCCAGTGCCGTCACGGCGTCGTCCTCGTCCATCTGTTCGTCGTCCGTGCCGTCGATGAACCAGGTGACGTCCACGAGCGCCTCCGCCAGGGCGTGGGTCAGCGAAGGGTACTGAGGCATGGGCGTGTTCTCCCCGGGGATGGTGGCTGCGGTGTTCCCCGGTATCCCATCACAGGCCTCTGACAACATTCTTCCGGGTCGGCGCCGAAGGTGCGCGAGCGTGACCTCGGGCAGGGCGTACGGGCCGCCCTGGGGCACGGCGGGGTCCGGTACGGCGTCGCCGTCCGCGGCGGTGAGGCGCGAGGCGTGCTGCTCGGGGTCGTCGACGGGGGTGCAGTCGAGCACCGACGGGGCCGGGAGTTCCCAGAAGCGGCGGGTGTTGGCGGAGACGCGCCGTGGCGTAGCGCACGCCGGGCGGCGCGGTGAGCGCGGCCCGGGTCCAGCCGACGGCGTCGCGGTGGCTGAGCCAGGTCGCCAGGTGGCGGCGCTCGCCGGGTTCCGCCTCGAAGCTGCCGATGCTGCAGGCAGATGACGCAGAGCCCGAACTTGTCGGCGTAGAGCCGTCCCAGCGCCTCGACGGCCGCCTTGCTGACCCCGTACAGGCCGTCGGGGCGCACCGGTTCGTCCGGGGCGGTGCGTTGCCCGGCGGGGTGGAAACCGGTGACGCGGTTGCTCCCGGTCGGCACGACGCGGCGGATGCCACCCCGCCGGGCGGCTTCCAGGACGTGGTGGGTGCCGAGGACGTTGACCTCCAGGAGGTCGGCCAACGGGGCCTCGTCGGGGATGCCGCCGAGGTGCAGGACCCGGTCGACGCCCACCAAGTCGGACCGCACGGCGTCGGCGTCCTGCAGGTCGACGGTGTGCACCTCCTCGTTCGCGGCTTCCGCGACCAGCGGGACCCGGTCGAGCAGGACCAGCCGTGCCGTCTCCCCGCGCAGTCCGGCGCGCACCACGGAGCCGATGGTGCCCGCCGCGCGGTGATCGCCAGCGCTCCCGCCTCATGGCCAACTCCCCGTCACACAAGGCCCGTTCCGTCGCGCACCAGCTCATCCATGAGCCGGTGACGGACTGCCCTGACGAGGTGTCATTCACTTTCCGTTGGCGTGACGTTCCCGTGCGGTTCCGCAAGGCGGGCACGCCGGGGGCGGATTGGCGCGGGCCCATGGGGGACCGTTTATGCTCTGCTCCGTCATTGGGTAGTTGTGAACTCAACCACGTTTGGCCGTCGAGGGGACAGCGCGCCGTGAACCGTCCGGGGATGTCGATCAATCAAGTGCGGATAGCCGTGGCCTTGCTCAGCCTCGCGCTGTTCGCCCAGACGGCGTTCTGGCTGCTCTACGACATCGTTGTCCGCGGCCTGCCGGGCGCCTGGTCGCTGTGGACCACCGGGTGGGTGCCGGGGCTGTCGGCGACCTCCTCGCTCGACCTCGGCCTGGCGGCGCTGCAGCTCTGCGCCGGTCTGGCGGCGCTGTTCCGCACCCGCGGCGCGGGCGGCCTGCTGGTGACCGCGTGCACCGTGACGCTCGGCTTCCGCCTCCCCGCGGTCTGGTACCTGCTGCTCGACTCGCCGTCCGACCCGTGGTTCGGCACCCTGAAGGGTGCCTCGCTGAACGCCGTGGGCAGCACCGCCGTCCTCGCCGTGGTGCTCACGCTCATCCTGGGAGGGCTCCTCCTGCTCGCCCGGCACATGGAGTACGAGGCCGCCGCCGCCGCGGACTCGGTGACGGGCGGCATCCGCCCGGTGAAGGTGACGGCCACCGCCTCCGGGCTGCTGCTCGCGGTGCTCAACGTCTTCTACATCGGCCGGAACGCGGTGACGGCCGTTCAGGTCGGGCCGGGCGTGCTCAGCGACCTGATCGTCGGCAAGGGCAGCGGGCGGGCGATCCTCGCGGTGCCGTCGCCGTACCAGTGGGTGTGCCTGACCGTGCTGTGCGGGGCCGGCATGCTGCTCGCGGCCCGGCGGCGGCCCACCGCCCCGGGCTTCTCGGTGGGCCTGTCGCTCTTCATGATGCCGTCGGCCTTCACGGAGCTGTGGGGCTACGCGGTCGGCACGATGCCCGTGACCGCCGTGGACACCTCGCAGAGCCTGCTGGAGTTCGTCGGTTCCGCGGCGGTGGTGGCCCTGATCGTCGGCGACGTCCGCCGCGACCGCCGGCCCGACGACGCCGACCTCGACGTCATGGCGCCCGCCGTGCCGACGGGGATCGCGGTGGCCGCAACGGCCGTACGGACCGTACCGGCCACGCCGTCCGTGCCCACCGCCGAGGACGCCGACGCGGCGGAGGAGACCGGCGGGGCCGTGGACGTCAGCGTCCCCGCCCAGCGCAACGCAGATGCCGAGCCCGACGCCGAAGCCGGCCGTCCGGCGACCGAGGCCGCCGACGCCTGACGCGGGCACCGTCCCCGCCGGACCGGCTCCGCCGCGAAAAACATTTGCGCGGGGCCGGCACCGGTACCGACAGTTGCGGCATGCCCCTCACCGTGCGCCCCGCCGTCCCCGAGGACGCCTCCGTCATCTGCGAGTTGCTCAACGCCGTCGACGTCGTGGAGCTCGGGCAGCCCGAGACCGACCTGGGGACCGTCGAGTCGTCACTGGTCCACCCCGAGGCCGACCTGGAACGCAACTCCTGGCTGGTCTTCGAGGACGGCGCGCCCGTCGCGTTCGGGCTCCTGTGGGACGACTCCGGTGCCGAACGCATCGACGTCGACCACTACGTCCTGCCCGCGCACCAGGAGGCCGGGGAGCGGCTGCTGGACCTCCTGCAGAACCGGGCCGCCGGGCGCGCCGCGGAGAACGGCGTGGCCCGGGCCGTCGTCCATCTCGCCCTGAACACCGCGCCCACCATGGACACGTCCCGTCTGACGCGGCGCGGCTGGAAGGCCGTACGGCGCTACCACGTGCTGACCCGCCCGCTGTCCGCCGCCGCGGACACCGTCCCCGAGCCGCCGCCCGGGCTGACGCTGCGCGACTGCACGGAGGAGGTCGACCGACGCCGCGCACACGAACTCCTTCAGGAGACCTTCGCGGAACACTTCGACCACCAGCGGCGCACCTACCCGCAGTGGCTGGACGACCTCGGCTCTGGCATCGACTGGTCCCTGGTGTGGATCGCCTCGCTGGAGGGCGCGGGGGACGTCGGCGTGGCACTGACCCGTGACGACCGCGCGGCCATGGCGTGGATCCGCAGCCTCGGGGTGCGCAAGGAGGCGCGGGGCCGGGGCATCGCCGGCCACCTGCTGCGCCACGCCTTCGGGGTCTACGCCGCCCGCGGCCGCGACACCCTCGGCCTGGGCGTGGACACCGACAACACCACGGGGGCCCTGCGCCTGTACACCGCGCACGGCATGGGCCTGCACTTCGCGGTGGACACCTGGGAAGTGACGCTGCCTGCTGCCGCTCGGGCGTGAGCGGGGCGGGC
>NZ_JARAVO010000243.1:0-14203 GCF_033792805.1 Streptomyces sp. PA03-1a | reverse complement strand
GTCCGCAAATCCGGGGAGTACAACAAACGAAAAATCGTCTAGCCCAAACGTCAAGCGTCACCCGACGCCAAAACGTCAAGCCTCAACCGAGACCCGACAGCTTGGCCTGCACACGTGGCGATCTTTGATCAGCTCTACGGTTACCACCCAAGTGGTCCCCGTAGCGACAGAGGAAGCGACTCACGGCCGCAGGGTTTCTCCTTGCGGGTCATAGCAGACGAGCCCATGCTTGCGAGCCAGAGATGCGGCGTACTCAGACACTTCCTCAGCCTCGCTGTAGGACATGACTAGATACACGATCGGCCCAGAAGCCTCGTTGATCACCGGTGCCGACGCCCACACCATCTTGCCGTCGATGTCGTCGGGGTACCGGTCGAGGAGCGCCTCAACGTAATCCACGATGCGCGGCGCCGGAGGGATGACGACATCATCCGACTCCAGATAGCGCTCGCAGAGCTCGTCATAGACGGAGCCCGCTTCGTGGTCATCGGGTGGGAGCGCGCCATCCCACACAGCAAGGTCATAACTCACGGCCGGATCATCGCACGTGCCCTGACGACCGGGGATAGCGCTAGGCGATCGCCATTCGGTCGGCGAGTCCTGCCAGGGGTTCGGGGACTCGGTGGCCGGAGAACTGGACGAGGTCGCGGACTGCTTCGCGGGCCAGGTGGTGGGAGTGGACTTGTTCGCGGGCCAGGGTTTCGGCTTCGAGGAGTGCGGCGGTGGCCTCGCCGACGTGTCGCCGCTGCGCGTGCGCTCGCGCCACGTCAACCAGGAAACGCGCCTGGTGCTCCGGGGACAGCCCTGAGGGGTCGACGCGTTCGGCTACGTCCAGGGCCATTCCGGCGTCGCCGAGGTCGACCGCGGTGCTGACGGCGTGGATCTCGACGTTGGTGGGGCCGAACTCGGTGTCGAAGTCGTTGCGGTCGGCTCCGTTGGTGGCAGCGATACGCCGTGCCTCTGCGATGTGGGCGTGGGTGGCGGCACGGGCCCCCTCCCGTGCGCTGATGACGGCCATGACCAAGTGCATGGCGCCCAGGAGCGACCTTTCCTCCGGAGGGCTGGCGTCCACCTGGCAGCGAGGTGTCAGCACGTTGATCGCCGACATGGCGGCCTGCTCGGCCTGGTCGGTGCGCTGTTGCCTTATGAAGGCGTGAGCCAGACGGAAGAGGCCCGCGACGACCTCCAGCGGTTTGCCGGCGCGTTCGGCTGCCTGGAGTGCCCGGTCGGCGGCGACCCATGCGGCATCCGGCTCGTCCTGGCGCACAAAGCTCGCTGCGGCCACCTGGTAGGTCCGGGCCAGCAGGGCATGGAGTTCCGCGCGCTCCGCTACGGGACCGTGGCGTACGGCGGCTTCGAGTTGTGGCAGGACCTTGGAGAGCCGGTCGCTCAGTGTCGCGTAGCTCGCTGCGTGTGCAAGGTCCCACAGTTCGTCGACGTGCCGGTGGAAGTCTTCGAGCGAGGGCTCCGGGCAGGCGGTGATCTGCCCGAAGAGGCTTCCCAGCGTGGGGTGGCCGGTCAGTGCGACGCGCAGCCCGTCCAGGTCGTTGCTCTGCGGCTGCTGCTCGGGCTCCGGTTCGGGCGCGATCTCGGCTTCCGGACGCAGTTCGCGTACCGGCACTCCGAGGGCGTCGGCCAGGGCTTGAAGCACAGATAGGCGCTCGATCGGCTGGACGCCTCGCTCGACTTGGGAGACCCAGCTTTCGGAGCGGCCCATCTCGGAGGCCAGGTCGCGCTGGGACAAGCCTCTCTTGCGGCGCAGCTCGGCGACGCGCTGGCCCGTGGTGCGGTTGCCGGTGTCACTCACTGGGGGCCTCGGTCGGGTACTTGCCGGCGTACGGGGCCATGAAGTCGACCTCGGTGTGCGCCACGTAGTTGTCGCGCTCGGACAGGAAGTGCTTCGTGTGGGTCTGGCGCTCGTGCTCGTCGAAGGCGGCGCGGTCGGCGTAGAGCTCGAAGAAGATGCGCTGGTCCGGGGCGCCCTCGACCTCGTGGCAGGCGTAGACGAGGGTTCCGGGCTCCTTCGCGCGGATGGCGGCGGTGGTCTCGCGCACCAGGGTGTCGAAGCCCTCGGCTCCGCCTTCCTTGAGCGTGAACCGTACAAACAGCGCGAAGTTGCTCATTTTTCCTCCTCGATGCCGGGTTCCAGCATCGCAGAAGTGCAGATCTACTGCCAGTCGCAGCTTTTCTATTGACCCGCAGTTTTTCTGCGAGTAGCTTCGAGTCACTGCTCGGCTACATGACCCCGCACCGTGCGGCGCGCTCTCTGCCAGGATCACGACGCCGCCCGGGGCTCCCACAAAGGGAGCCTTCATCATGCCTGCAACGCTCGCTGTTCGTCCCCGTCTCGACGTCGCTGTCTGCGGCAGCTGCCAGGGCACCGGCGAAGAGGTCGACACCGACGGCTCGCTGACCGGCCTGCCCGGCGTCGTCCTCCCGTGCGGAGAATGCGGCGGTACCCCCAACCTGCACGACCGGCCCGGCGAGCACTGCCCCTGCTGGGTGCCGACCTGGGACCACAACGACGGTCACACCGGCTGGGTGCCGATCCCGCTGAACTACATCGAAGACGACGGCCCGCTGTTCACGGCCTGCATGCGCCACAACACCGCCGTCCGCGCGGCCCTGTTCACCGGCCCGGTGGCGGTGGTCGCGTGACCCTGACGCCTGTTGCCCCGGCGGTCGTGGCTGGTGCTGCGGCCGCCTGCGGCACCGACCCCCACACCCTCGCCGACGCACTGCGGCTGGCCGGTGACCCGGGCTTCGAGCGGTGGCGGGAGCAGGTCCAGCGCACCGGTGGCTGCGCCGATCCGATCCACCTGCAAGGGCTCACGGTCACCCGCGACGCCAAGACCGGCCAGGTCCTCTACTCCTACTCCACCGATGGCGAGCCGGGGGGCCGGTTACGGGTGGCGTGCGGCAACCGCCGGGCTTCGCGCTGCCCCTCGTGCGCCTGGACCTACGCCGGGGACACCTTCCACCTGATCCGCGCGGGCCTGACCGGGGATGAGCGCAAGGACGTCCCGGTGGCGGTCCGCACGCACCCGAAGGTGTTCGCCACGCTGACCGCGCCGTCGTTCGGGCCGGTCCACAACCGCCCCGACACCGGCCGCTGCCGCTGCGGCACCGCCCATGGCGAGCACGACCCGGCGATCGGCACGCCACTGGATCCGGAGCGGTACGACTATGCGGGCGCGGTGCTGTGGAACAACCACGCGGGCGACCTGTGGCGGCGCTTCACGATCTACCTGCGCCGGGAGATCGCCGCCCGCGCCGGACTGTCCCAGACGGCCATGCGGGAGGTGTGCCGGGTCTCGTTCGGCAAGGTCGCCGAGTACCAAAAGCGCGGAGCCGTGCACTTCCACGCGATCGTCCGCCTCGACGGCCCAGGCGGCCCGGAGGATGTTCCGCCGTCGTGGGCGAGCGTGGCGCTGCTGGATGCCGCGATCCATGCCGCTGCTGCCCGGGTCTCCGTGCCGGTCCCGGCCGCCGGCACCCTCCCGGCCCGGGAGCTGCGCTGGGGCTCGCAGGTCGACGTCCGCCCGATCGGTACGGATGACGGCCAGGAGCTGACCGAACAAGCGGTCGCCGCGTATGTGGCCAAGTACGCCACCAAGGCGGCCGAGACCACCGGCACCGTCGACCGGCGGGTCGGCAACCGCGAAGCCCTCGACCTGTTCGACCTCCCCACCCACACCCGGCGCCTGATCGAAGCCTGCTTCGACCTCGACTCCCACTACCCGGACCGCAAGCTCCGCGCCTGGGCCCACATGCTCGGCTTCCGCGGCCACTTCTCCACCAAGTCCCGCCGCTACTCCACCACCCTTGGCGCGCTGCGCCAGGTCCGCGCCGACTACCGCGCCCGCCAGGAACGCCGTGAGCGCGGGCTTCCCGACCCTGACGACACCTTGGAGGGCTCCACGCTCGTGCTCGCCCACTGGACCTACGCCGGACACGGCCACACTCCCGGGGAATCCTGGCTTGCCGCCAGCATCGCCCGGGACATCCGCACCAACCGCGACACCGCCCGCGAAGCTCTCGCCGACCTGCCTGACGATGACGCGGGGGAGTGGTGAGCGTGGATCGACTGCTCTCAGTGCAGGAAGTCGCGGAGCTGCTGGGGACCACCGTGCGCTTCCCCCGGCGCTTGATCGAGGAACGCCGGATCACCTTCGTGAAGGTCGGTCGGCACGTCCGCATCCCGGAGAGCGCCGTCTCCTCGTTCATCGCCGAACACACGGTCCGGCCGCTGAGTGCTCGCCCTGTTGGCCTGAGGAGGGTTGCCTGATGCCCAACGACCAGGGCAGACGCCGCCGCTTCGGCTCGGTGCGACAACTCAAGTCGGGCCGCTGGCAGGTGCGATACCGCGACCCGAACACGGGCCAGCTCCGCAGCGCAGAGGAGACCTACGCGACCAAGACGGATGCGGAAGTCGCGCTGACCCACATCGAGGCAGACATCACCCGCGGCCAGTGGGCCGATCCGGATGCGGGCAAAGTCAGCTTCGGTGACTACGCCCTCGCGTGGCTCAAGGATCGCAAGATGGCTGCGCGTACGCGCGAGCGCCACGAATCGGTGGTCCGGCTGCACCTGCTCCCCACCTTCGGTGACCGGCCGTTGGTCTCGATCACGACAGCTCAGGTGCGGGCCTGGCGGACGGCGTGCCTGACGCGCACTGGTGAGCCGACCGTGGTCAAGGCATACCAGGTCTTGCGGGCGATCCTGAACACGGCCGTGGATGACGAACTGATCCGGCGCAACCCGTGCCGGGTCAAGGGCGCTGACCGGTACGACGTGCCGGAGCGGCCGGTCCTCAGCGTGGGCGAGGTGTACGCCGTGGCTGACGCGATGGGCTCGCGCTACCGGCTGCTCGTCCTCCTGGCGGCCTTTACCGGGCTGCGCTTCGGGGAGCTGGCGTCGCTCCGCCGGCGGGACGTGGACACGGCGAAGGCCGTCCTCATGGTCCGGCGCTCGCAGGCAGAGATGCAGACCGGAGCCCTCTTCGACAAGGCTCCCAAGTCCGATGCCGGTATCCGTCCAGTTGCCTTCCCAAGTGAACTCCTGCCGGATGTTCAGCGACACCTGGACATGTACGCCGGGCCTGGCCGAGATGGTCACGTCTTCCTCGGTCCCCGTGGCGGGCAGCTGCGCCGGAGCAACTTCCGGGACGACTGGATCGGTGCGCGGACCAAGGCGGGCATCACGGCAGACGTGCACTTCCACGATCTCCGGCACACCGGGAACACCCTCGCCGCATCCGGCGCGAGCCTGCGGGAGCTGATGACCAGGATGGGCCACAGCACTCCGCGTGCCGCGCTGATCTATCAGCACATGGTCAACGGTCGTGATCGGGAGATCGCCGATCGGCTTGGGTCGATGATCCGGAAGGCGCGGGGTGACGGCGACTCGTAGTCGGCTTTGTGGCACGGAAGTGGCACGGCCGTGGTCACGAGAAAGGGCCAGTTCCGGGGGATCAAGCCCCTGAACTGGCCCTTCACTATGTGCCCCAGGCAGGATTCGAACCTGCGACACCCGCTTTAGGAGAGCGGTGCTCTATCCCCTGAGCTACTGAGGCGGAGGCGTGGGACAGCCTAGCGGATGAGGGTCAGGGGTGTGCCGGCGATTGCGCCGGGTGCCGGGGGTGTGTGGCGCTGCGCGAGGGGCGTCAGCCGCAGGGCGGGCCGTCGTCGAGGTCGGCGGCGGTGAGGGCGGCGGTGAGGCGGTCGACGCGGGCGCGGAGGTCGTTGATCTCCTCCAGGTCGAGGCCGGTGGCGGCGGAGATGCGGCGCGGGATCTGGAGGGCCTTGGCGTGCAGCGCGGTGCCGGCGTCGGTGAGGTGGACGGTGACGGAGCGCTCGTCGTCGGTGGAGCGCTCGCGGCGTACGAGGCCGGTGGCCTCGAGGCGCTTGAGGAGGGGGGAGAGGGTGCCGGAGTCGAGGCGCAGGTGCTCGCCGATCTTCTTGACCGGCAGGGCGCCGTGTTCCCAGAGCACGAGCATCACCAGGTACTGGGGGTAGGTGAGGCCGAGGTCCTTGAGTACGACGCGGTAGACGCCGCCGAAGGCGCGCGAGGCGGCGTGCAGGGAGAAGCAGATCTGGTTCTCGAGCCGGAGGTGGTCCCCGGCACGGGCGGGCGCGGTGGCGGTCATGGGTCCAGGGTAGCCCGACCGTCCACGTTTTAGTTGTGTGCAACTCAGTTGTGTGCTCTACTTGTCGTCAACGAGATCGCAACCGATCGAAAGAGGACGTTCCATGGACGCGCTGTACACCGCTGTCGCCACCGCCAACGGCCGTGACGGGCGCGCCGTCAGCTCCGACGGCCAGCTCGACCTGGCGCTGGCCATGCCGCCGGCGCTCGGCGGCAACGGACAGGGCACCAACCCCGAGCAGCTCTTCGCCGCCGGCTACGCCGCGTGCTTCGCCAGCGCCCTCGCCCTGGTCGGGCGGCAGGCGAAGGTGGACACCAGCGAGATCTCCGTGACCGCCGAGGTGACCATCGGCAAGGACGACACGAGCTTCGGTCTGGCGGTCGTGCTCCGCGCCGAGCTGCCGTCGGAGCTGGAGAACGAGACCGGCCGCACCCTGATCGAGCAGGCCCACCAGGTCTGCCCCTACTCCAAGGCGACCCGGGGCAACATCCCGGTCGAGCTCGTCGTGGAGTAAGCGGAGCAGGCATCGGCAGGAGCGGAAGGGCCCCGGACGCGCGGTAGCGTCCGGGGCCCTTCCCGTGCGTGCGGGGACCGGACGGCCCGGGAGGCCCCTCAAGGGCTGCCGGAGCCACCCGCATTGATTGTGACTCAGCTCACAAGCGGCCCTGAAATATCCGGGGAACGGCTCCCCGTTTACACCTACGTCGCACAAACGGGGACTCGCTCCCCGGAACCGAGCGCCACCGAGAGACAGAGAGGAGTACCCGTTATGGCAGTCGTCGCCACGAAGCTCCGCGCGGACGCCACGCGCAACCGCGAGCGGATCATCGTCGCCGCCCGCGAGGTGCTCCTCGAGCACGGTACCGACGCCCCGCTCGACGAGATAGCCAAGCGGGCAGGTGTGGGCAACGCCACCGTCTACCGGCACTTCGCGGACCGCCAGGAGCTCGCGCTCCAGGTGGCCCTGTCGGTGACGGACAGGATCACCCGGCGGGCCGAGGAGGCACTGGCGCAGGAGCCGGACGCCTTCGACGCGCTGCGCCGCTTCGTGCACGAGGCGGCCGACGAGCGCGTGGGCGCGCTGTGCCCGATGCTCTCCACCGGATTCGGCAAGGGGGACCCGCGGCTCGAGGAGAGCCGCATACGCTTGGAGCACGCGATCGAGGAGCTGATGGCCGCCGGGCGGCGGTCCGGACGGCTCCGCGCCGACATCGACGTCGGCGACGTGATGGTGGCCGTCAGCCAGCTGACGCGGCCGCTGCCCGGTAAGCACTGCGGCAGCATGGAGCGCTTCATCCGCCGTCATCTGCAGTTGTTCGTGGACGGCCTGGAGGCGCCGGCGCGCTCCGAACTCCCGGGTGACTCCGCCACTTTCGAGGACCTTCGGCAATGTCGCTGAGTTCCGCCTGCCGAACGGGCGCCCCCGCGTAATTCACTCGCCCACAACATTTCCGTTACGTACCGTATGTCCTCTTCGTCTTCAATGTCGTCATCTCTTCGTCCCGTTAGTGAGTTCATCCATGCCTGATCTGGCACACGCCCAGCGCTGGAAGGCGCTGGCCTTCATCGCGATAGCCCAGCTGATGGTCGTCCTCGACGGCACCATCGTGAACATCGCCCTGCCCTCCGCCCAGACCGACCTGGGCATCTCCGACGCCAACAAGCAGTGGGTCATCACGGCCTACGCGCTGGTCTTCGGCGGCCTGCTGCTCTTCGGCGGACGCATCGCCGACCTGTGGGGCCGCCGCCGCACCTTCGTCACCGGCCTGATCGGCTTCGCGGCCGCCTCCGCGATCGGCGGCGCCGCGGCTAACGAGGGGGTGCTCTTCGGTGCCCGCGCGCTGCAGGGTGCCTTCGGCGCGCTGCTCGCGCCGGCCGCGCTGTCGCTCCTCGCGGTGATGTTCACCGAGGCCAAGGAGCGCGCCAAGGCGTTCGGCATCTACGGCGCCATCGCCGGTGGTGGCGGTGCCGTCGGCCTGATCCTCGGTGGTGTGCTCACCGAGTACCTGGACTGGCGCTGGACGTTCTTCGTCAACATCCCCTTCGCCGCCGTCGCCGCGTTCGGTGCCATGCGCTTCGTCCACGAGCCCGTCGGCAGCCGCAACAGCAGCGGCCTGGACATCCCCGGCGTCGTGCTGGCCACCGCCGGTCTTGTCTCGCTCGTCTACGGCTTCACCCGCGCCGAGACCCACGGCTGGAGCGAGGGCACCACGATCGGCCTGTTCGTGGCCTCGGTCGTGCTGCTGGTCGCGTTCGTGGTCGTCGAGGCCCGCGTGAAGGCCCCGCTGCTGCCGCTGCGCGTGGTGACCGACCGCAACCGCGGTGGCGTCTACCTCTCGCTGGGTCTGGCCATCATCGCGATGTTCGGCCTGTTCCTCTTCCTCACCTACTACCTGCAGGTCGTCCAGGGCTACTCCGCGCTGAAGACCGGCTTCGCCTTCCTCCCGATGATCGCGGGCATGATCGCCGGTTCCACGCAGATCGGCGCGCGTCTGATGACCCGCGTGCGTCCGCGCCTGCTGATGACCCCGGGCTTCCTGGTGGCGGGTCTGGGCATGCTGCTGCTGACCCAGCTGTCGGTCGACAGCTCGTACGCGGGCCTGGTCCTGCCGGCCGAGATCCTGCTCGGCCTCGGCATGGGTACGGCCTTCATGCCGGCCATGAGCCTGGCCACGCACGGTGTCGAGCCGCGTGACGCGGGTGTCGCCTCCGCCATGGTCAACACCTCGCAGCAGGTCGGCGGTGCCATCGGCACGGCGCTGCTGAACACCATCGCGGCCAGCGCCACCACCACGTGGGTCGCCGCACACGCTGCCGAGGCCCGTACGCTCGGCAAGCAGGGCTTCGTCAACGCCGCGGCCGTGCACGGCTACTCCACCGCCATCTGGTGGGCGGTCGGCATCCTGGCCCTGTCCGCGATCATCGCCTTCACCTTCATCACCACCAGCGGTGGCGGCGGTGTGGTGGCGGCGTCCGGCAGCAAGGACGCCGAGGGCGCCGAGGAGGTCGCCGTCCCGGTGATCGCCCACTGACGGACGCGTCGACGACGACGGCACGCCGGAGACGGCGAGTACGGCGAAGGGCCCCGCTTCATGGGAGGAAGCGGGGCCCTTCGCGTTGCGGAGACTACCGGCCGAACTGCACGGACCGTTTGGCCAGGCCCATCCAGAAGCCGTCGATGACGCTGCGCTGGGTGCCGAGGTCGTCCTCGGCCGCGCCCATCGTGACGAAGAGCGGTGCGAAGTGCTCGGTCCTGGGGTGGGCGAGCCGCCCGGCGGGGGACTTGTGCTCGAAGTCCAGCAGGGCGTCCACGTCCTGCCCGTCCAGCGCGCGGTGCCCCCAGTCGTCGAACTCCGCCGACCAGCCCGGCACCCCGCCGGCGTGCCGCAGCGCGGCCAGGTTGTGGGTGAAGAAGCCGCTGCCGACGATCAGCACGCCCTCGTCGCGCAGCGGGGCGAGCCTGCGCCCGATGTCCATGAGCTCCCGCGGGTCGAGGGTGGGCATCGAGACCTGCAGCACGGGGACGTCGGCGTCCGGGTACATCTCCACGAGCGGGACGTACGCCCCGTGGTCCAGGCCGCGGTCGGGGATGTCCTGGACGGGAGTGCCCGCGCCGCGCAGCAGCTTGCGCACGGAGTCGGCCAGCGCGGGCGCGCCCGGGGCCGCGTACCGCACCTCGTAGTAGTGGCGGGGGAAGCCCCAGAAGTCGTACACGAGCGGGACCGTGGTGGTGGCGCCGAGGGCGAGCGGGGCCTCCTCCCAGTGCGCGGAGACCATGAGGACCGCCGTGGGGCGGGGGAGCCCGGCGGACCAGGCGGCCAGTTCGCCGGGCCACACCGGGTCGTCGGCGAGCGGCGGGGCGCCGTGCGAGAGGTACAGGGCGGGCATGCGCATGGGGCCTCCTCAGGCCGGGAGGTCGAGGGTGTGGTGGGTGTGCTCGGCCTTGGCGCGCAGGTAGCGCACGTTGTCCTCGGACAGGTGGACCCCGGTCGGAACCCGCTCGGTGATCGTGACGCCCAGCGCGGACAGCTGCGCCGCCTTGTCGGGGTTGTTGCTGAGCAGGCGGACGGCGTCGACGCCGAGGGCGCCGAGCATCTGGGCGGCGGCGGTGTAGTCGCGTTCGTCGTCGAGGCGGCCGAGGGCGCGGTTGGCGGCGTAGGTGTCCAGGCCCTCGTCCTGGAGGGCGTACGCGTCGAGCTTGGCGTACAGGCCGATGCCGCGGCCTTCCTGGCGCAGGTAGAGCAGGTAGCCGCCGGTCTCGGCGATGCGCTGCACGGCCTCGCGCAGCTGGGGGCCGCAGTCGCAGCGCGCGGAGCCGAAGACGTCGCCCGTCAGGCACTCGGAGTGGGGGCGGACCAGTGGGGACGTCACGCCCTCGTGAGGGCCGAGGCCGAGCGCGAGGTGCTCCTTGCCGTCGGCGAGGCCGGTGAAGGTGAAGACGTCGGCCGGGGTCGTCCAGCCGTCGGGGAAGGTCAGGGGGATCCGCACCCGGGTGCGGATGGCCGCGCGCGATGGGGCGGGGGCTGCGTCCGGTGCGGTCGGGGTCGTCATACGGCTCCCTCGCCTGAAGAGTTCCTTGAAGTTTCAAGCTGGCAAGGGGGAACGTACCGGCGATTGCTTGAAAGTTCAAGGTCGAATTCGTAGGCTGGGAGGATGACGACGAGAGCCCCCGAACCCCGCTGGCTGAGCGAGGAGGAGCAGCGCGCCTGGCGCGCGTACATGGCGTCCACCCAGTTGATCTCGGACGCACTCGACCGGCAGCTCCAGCGCGACGCGCGGATGCCCCACGCGTACTACTCGCTGCTGGTGTGGCTCTCGGAGACCCCCGACCGCCGGATGCGCATGACGGAGCTGGCCGAACGCTCGAAGATTACGCGCAGCCGGCTCTCCCACGCCATCTCCCGCCTGGAGGAGAACGGCTGGGTCCGTCGCGAGAACTGCCCCTCCGACCGGCGCGGCCAGCTCGCGGTCCTCACCGACGAGGGCTTCGCCGCGCTCGCGGCGGCCGCGCCGGGCCATGTGGAGGCGGTGCGCGGGGCGATCTTCGACCGGCTCTCGGAGGAGCAGGTGCGCCAGCTCGGCGAGATCTGTCGGGTCATCGCCGAGGGGCTGCAGCCGCAGAACGGAGCGGTGGACCTTCCCTGGCTGCGCTGAGCGCGCGCCGGTTCAAGTCAGGTCCTTCTCGTACCAGGCGACGTCCCAGTAGCGGCCGAACTTCCGGCCGACCTCGCGGTAGACGCCCAGCGGACGGAAGCCGAAGCGGGTGTGCAGGCGGACGGACGCCTCGTTGGGCTGCGCGATCCCGGCGTACGCGCGGTGCAGGTCCTCGCCCCGCAGGGCCTCGAAGAGCGCCGTGTAGAGCAGGGTGCCGACGCCGCGGCCCCCGGCCTCCGGGGCGCAGTACACGGAGGTCTCCACGGAGGTGGAGTACGCGGCCTTCGGGCGGAACGGGCTGCTCGTGGCGTATCCGAGCAGTGCGTTCGTACCGTCCTGTTGCGTCCCGTGGGCAACCAAAAGGCGGTGCGGTCCGTCTTCCGGGTGGGAGAGCAGCCAAGGGCGGCGCTGTTCCGGGGAGAAAGGCTCCAGGTCGAATGTGACCGGTGTCTCACGGACGTAGTGGTTGTAGAGGTCGGTGAGGGCCTGCAGGTCCTCTTCCCCACCCGGCCTGACCTGCACTTCGACGGACTCGGGCAATGATCCACCTCCGGCTGTGGCCGGACAGGGTACTGCAAGATCGTAAAAAACGGGGCGGCGCTTGGGAATTGTGTCCGGATTCCAGTCGTTATCTCTTTTCGAGTGGGCAGCCGAAAGGCACGCGTGAAGCTGCTGGAGGGGCAGCTCACTCGATCCGACACCCGACCGAACCTTCGCAAGGGAGCACGCATGGCAACCCGTGCCGTCGCCCGCAGCACCACCGGCGGGAACAGCAGCGCTCGCGCAGGCCACGGCGAGATGGCCGACCGCGACCTCGTCGGCATGTATCTCGACGAGATCGCGCGCACGCCGCTGCTCGACGCCGCGCAGGAAGTCGAGCTTTCCAGGGCGATCGAGGCCGGTGTCTACGCCGAGCAGCTCCTCGCGGGCGAGGAGCTGGGTCAGGGAGCGGACGCCGACCGAGAGGAACTGGAGACGATAGCCGCCGCGGGTGCGCGGGCCAAGGACGTCTTCATCCGTTCCAACCTGCGCCTGGTCGTCGCCGTCGCGCGACGCTATCCGCGCAGCGGCCTGCCGCTGCTCGACCTCATCCAGGAAGGCAACGCAGGCCTGGTACGCGCCGTCGAGAAGTTCGACTACACCAAGGGCTTCAAGTTCTCCACGTACGCGACGTGGTGGATCCGTCAGGCGATCACCCGGTCCATCGCGGACCAGTCACGCACCATCCGGCTCCCCGTCCACCTGGTGGAGGAGCTGGGGCGGGTGCGCCGGGTGCAGCGCGAGTTCAACCGCGAGCACGGGCGCGACCCGGAGCCCGCGGAGATCGCGGCCGAGCTCGGCTCCACCCCGGAACGGATCTCCGACGTCCTGGACTGGGCGCGCGACCCCGTGAGCCTGAACATGTCGGTGGATGACGAGGGCGAGACCCAGTTCGGCGATCTCGTCGAGGACACGTCGGCGGCTTCGCCGGAGGACTCCGTACTCGTCATGCTGCGGCGTGAGGAACTGGAGGATCTGATCGACCGGCTCGACGACCGGACGGCGTCCATCATCCGGGCGCGGTACGGGATCGTGGACGGCCGTGAGCGCACGCTGACCGAGGTCGGCAAGCAGCACGGGCTGACGCGTGAGCGGATCCGGCAGATCGAGAAGCACGCGCTGGCGGACCTCAAGCGCATGGCGCGCGCAACCGGGCTGTCCATCGAGGCGGCCTGACGTCAGGCGGGCGCCGCCGCAGGCGCCCGCTCCACCACAGACTCGAGCCCCGGCGCCACCCCCCTGTGCCGGGGCTCGACCCTTTCCCCGGCCGGCCCGGTCGTGCGTCGCCCGCGTGCGTACGGCCGGGCCTTCGTCGCGGCCGGGCGTGTGGACGGCCCCGTACCCTTGACGGCATGAGCAGCACCTCCGACCCCGCTACGGGGCCCGCCGCGGCCCCGGCCCCGCATGCGCCGCGCGAGCACGTGCCGGCGCTGGTCTTCGACGACCCGCTGGACCGGCAGTCGTCCGATGACACCGACACCGGGTGGGGCGAGCGCCCCGGCCAGGGTGGTGCGGGAGATCTCGCGCGCTTCCTCGACGAGAAGCCCCCGCACCACATCTGAGGCGGACGGTCGCTACGGATGCGTCCGGTTGGTACCGCTGTGGCCGTAGGGGGAGGGGATGCCGGGGCCGCCGCCGTGGCCCTGCTGCTGGCGGGCCAGCAGGTCGCGTATCTCGGTCAGCAGCTCCAGCTCCGTCGGGCCGGCCACCGCTGCTTCCTTGCCCTCCTTGCGCCGCTCGTTGAGCTTGTTCATCGGCAGGATCAGCAGGAAGTACACGACCGCAGCCGTGATGAGGAACGTCAGTGCCGCGCCGGCGACCGCGCCCCAGAGGAGGCCCACACCCTTTGTGAGCTCGCCGTTGACGACGGTGCAGGGCGACTCGATGCAGAGGGTGTAGCCGTCGAGGTTCTTGGTGCCGATGGCACCGATCACCGGATTGATGAGGCCCTTCACGAACGCGTCGACGATCTTGCTGAACGCGGCGCCGACGACGACCGCCACAGCGAGCTCGACGACGTTGCCACGCAGCAGGAAGGCTTTGAAGCCCTTCAAGGGACGATTTCCTTTCGAAGAACGACCGTGCAGTTCGGCCCGGGGGACCCGTGGGGCCTGGTGGTGTCCGCCGGGCGCCGCCGGCGTGGGGGCCGGCGGTGACGGAGGTGGGTGAGCGGTTCGGCCTCCGAGAGTAAGGGGTGGCGCCACGGGCCTCCCCGCCGGTTGCCTTTCTCACGGAGTGCGGCTAGCGCAGTGCCACCGCCAGGGGCGAGGTGGCCGCGGCGCCGGACAACGCGGCCGCCGTCCGGCGCGGGACCGACAGCACGATGAGCGCACCGCCCCCGAACCCGCCCCCGTCCAGGCT
>NZ_JARAVO010000242.1:0-14346 GCF_033792805.1 Streptomyces sp. PA03-1a | reverse complement strand
CCGGGGGGAGGGCGGCCTGGGGCTGGGGCTGCGGTTGCGGCGGGACCTGCTGCTCCTCGGGACGCCGCAGGGCACGGCGCCGCCCCGTGGGGGTCGGCGCGTCGGTGGTCGGCGCGGCGGGCAGCGCGAGCGCGGCACCGGGGGTCGCCACCGGCGCTGCGGGCCTGGGCGGCTGCGGCGCCGAGGACGGCGCCTGCGCCAGCGCGGCCGGGGCGGTACCGCGCACCGGCTCGGCCGGCACCGGCATGACGGTCGTCTCCGACTCCCGCCGGGGCTCCTTGACCGCCGTCTTCGCGCCGCCCTTGCCGACCGGCACCTCCATCACGTACGCGCTGCCCTGCCCGGGCACCTCGTGCGTCTGGAGCACGCCGCCGTGCTTCTCGACGATGCCCCGCGCGATGGGCAGGTGCACCGGGTTGTCGCCGGCGTGCGGGCCGCGCACCTCGATGCGGACGGAGTCGCCGCGCTGCGCCGCCGCCACCACGATCGTGGAGTCGACGCCGCCGACCACGACCGGCATGTTGCCGGCCGCGTCGACGCCCGCCACGTCCGCGATCAGGTGGGACAGCGCCTGGGACATCCGCTCGGCGTCCACGGTCGCCTCGATCGGCGGCGCGTGCACCGCGTACTGCGCCCGCCCGGGACCGATCAGCTCGACCGCCGCCTCGACGCCGGACGCCACGACCTTGTCCATCGAGGTCGTCTCGCGCTGCAGCTTCTCCTCGCCCCGGTCGAGCCGCTGGAAGGAGAGCACGCTGTCGATGAGCGTGGTGATCCGCGCGTAGCCCGCGGTGAGGTGGTGCAGGATCTGGTTGGCCTCCGGCCACAGCTGCCCGGCCGGGTCGTTGGCTAGCCCGGCCAGCTCGGCCCGCAGTTCGTCCAGCGGTCCGCGCAGGGCGTCGCCGAGCAGCGACTGCAGTTGCGCGTTGCGGGCGGCGAGCGCGTCGAAGCGCGTGCGGTCGGTGAAGGTCATCACCGCGCCGACCAGCTGGTCGCCCTCCCGCACCGGCGCCGTGATCAGGTCGACCGGAACCGAGCGCCCGTCCTTGCGCCACAGCACCTGGCCGCGGACCCGGTGCTTCAGCCCGGAGCGCAGCGTCTCGGAGAGCGGCGTCTCCTCGGCCGGCAGCGGGCTGCCGTCCGGACGGGAGTGGTGCACCAGCGGGTGCAGCTCCTGCCCGCCGAGGTCGGTGGCCCGGAAGCCCAGGATCTGCGCGGCCGAGGGGTTGACCAGGACGATCTTGCCGTCGGTGTCGACGCCGACCACGCCCTCGCTGGCGGCGCGCAGGATCATCTCGGTCTGGCGCTGCTGGCGGGCGAGTTCGGCCTCGGTGTCCAGCGTCCCGGTCAGGTCGCGGACGACCAGCATCAGCAGCTCGTCGCCGGTGTAGCTGTACGTCTCGGCGAAAGGTGTGCGGGCGTCGTCGAGGTTCGCGCTCGTGACCTCCACCGGAATTTCACTGCCGTCGGTCCGCCGGGCGACCATCCGGGTCGGCTTGGTGCGGCCCACGTCGTCGTCGGGGCGGCGCATCGAACCGGGGATGCGACGCGCGTCGAACGCCGGCAGGAGGTCGAGCAGCCCGCGGCCCACGAGGGCGGTGCCCGGCGACTCGAAGGTCTCCAGGGCGATGGAATTGGCGTTGACGACGGTCCCGTTGGCGTTCACCAGCAGCAGCGCGTCGGGGAGCGCGTCGAGTATTGCCGCGAGGCGAGCAGCGCCTCGGGATGGCCTGCTGCTCACGAGACGCGTCCTCCCTGAAAACCGCACTTGCTGCCGCGCCACCACCCGCGAAGGGGGCATCCACCGGTGGTGGCCATCTTGCCGCCGACCGGAGGGCATGTCACTAGAGCGAGTGTACGGGCAGAGGTTGGCGGCGAGGCTCCGGATGCCCATGTCCCGTACGCGTGAGTAGTGTTCGTGGTCGAGCCGTGCCGATGTGGTGTCGGTCACCTCCGCAGGTCACGCCCCCGGGCCACCGGACCCGTCGTGGACGGCGGGTGCGGGCAGCACCGGGGCCATCCGCCGCCAGCGGGCCGTCTCGCAGCCGTTGCTGCGGTCGTAGCGGGCGTCCACGGGCCGGCCGCGCCAGCTGCCCCGCACCGTCGCCCGCTGCGGGCCGCCGTAGATCATCGTGCACATCGTGCCCTCGGGCTCGGGCCCCACAGGCCCGCCCAGCCGCTCCAGGAGCGCGCACGCCTCCCTCGCGTCCGGGTGCGTCCCGCCCGCGGGGTCGCAGCGCAGGTCGTACTCGGACAGGTGCCCGCCCCCGTCGTCCACGGTCACCCGCAGCACGTCGGACGACTCCCCCGCCCCCGGAGGGCAAGCCAGGGCCGGTGCGGCCACCGTCAGCGGCAGGCCGAGCGCGAGCGCGGCGGTCATGGGTCCACGAGCCAATCGCATGCTCCGTCCCTACCTCCCCGGCACCGTCCGCGCCCGTCAATCCACCCGATCGTGGGCGCGCCGCCCCGGCGCCCGCCGCAACGCCTTTGCCCTGGCCGTGCACGGCCGAGTAATCTGGTCAGCGATTGGTCCCAGCCCGGTGGGCTGTGCCATCATCTGCACACACCCGCTCGCGCGGGTACGTGAGGAGGCGTCGCCTAGTCCGGTCTATGGCGCCGCACTGCTAATGCGGTTTGGGCTTTACCGTCCATCGAGGGTTCAAATCCCTCCGCCTCCGCCACACAGAAGCCCCGGCCACCCGGCCGGGGCTTCTGCCGTTCCCGGCACCCCTCCTGGACCCCGCATTCGGCGTTTCGGCAGGTCAGAGCGGGTGCGGCTAATGGATTTCACCTCACGGCGCGGGTCATGTAATGTTGTTCCCGCAACGCCGACCGGCAAGAAAACGCCGGGAAGCACAAGCACTCGTAGCTCAACGGATAGAGCATCTGACTACGGATCAGAAGGTTGCAGGTTCGAATCCTGCCGAGTGCACACAGCTCAGAAGGCCCCCGGGATCATCCCGGGGGCCTTCTGACATCAGCGGCTGACATCAACGTGGTTCGGGCCGGCGTCTCAGCCGGCCGCGAGGCTCACCGCGTCGCCGTCGTCGCCGTCCTCCTCATCCAGCCCGAGGGCGTCGTCCATGCGATCGGCCGCGGCCCTCAGGGTCGTGTGCATGACGTGCGCGTAGGTGTCGAGCGTCATCGTGATCGTGCTGTGCCCGAGCGTCTCCATGATGGTCCGAGCATCTACCCCCTGAGCCAGCAGCAGCGACGCGCACGTGTGCCGGAGGTCGTGCACCCGGACCCGGCGGATCTTGGCGTTGCGGCAGAGGACCGTGAGCATCCTGTTGAGGCTCCGGGGGTCCGTCGCGCGGCCCGTGGCGGTGGTGAAGATCAGCCCGCTCGGCTGCTGTGGGAGGGGCTGCCACTTGTCGCCGGCCACGGCCCGCTCCTTGGCCTGAGTGGTCTTGTGGGCGGTGAGTGCGGCGACACAGCGCTTCGGAAGCGAGATGGTCCGCACCGAACGCATCGTCTTCGGCGTTCCGAAGATCAGCTCACGCTTGATGCGCTGGAGATTGCGCCGGACCCGGAGCTGACCGTTGGTGAGGTCGACATCCGCCCATGTGAGGCCCAGCACCTCGCCCCGGCGCAGGCCGGTGGAGACCAGCAGTAGCCACAGCGCATAGAGCCGGTGGTCGCGTGCGGCCTTGAGCAGCATCTTGGCTTCGGCAGCATCCAACGGGCGGACTTCCTGTCGGGTGACCGTGGGGGTTTCCACGATCTTGGCGACGTTGCGGGCGATGAGTTCTTCTCGGACCGCCTGCTGGAGTGCGGAGCGCAGGACGGCGTGGACGTACTGGACCGTCCTCGCGGACGGGTGCCGCTTGCAGCACTTTCCGACCGCACAGCACGTCTGGTCGCCCTTCTCCCTGGCGGTGTCGACCCCTCGGAGGCAGCAGAGGCACCCGTTCTTGAACTCGGCCAGGAACAGGCGGACATCGGTTGGGGAGAGGCGGTTGAGCCTCTTCTTGCCGAGCGCCGGGGTGATGTAGAGCCGGCTCAGTCCCTCATAGCTGTTGAGCGTGGCGGGCTTGAGCCGAACGGACGCGATGGTGGCAAGCCAGTACGTGAGGTAGTCGCCGAACGCCATGGCGGAGGTGGCGGCCGGGATGCCCTGCCGGGTCTTCTCCTGGAGTTCGGTGAGCTTGTGGCTCACCTCCTCCCGCGTCTTGCCGTAGACAAATTTCCTCACGCGCGTACCGTCGGGGCGATAGACGTACGCAGCAGCGTGATAGCGGCCGTCCTTGCGCTTGGTGATGGTGCCTTCGCCGTTGGCGCGGCGCTTGGCCATTACGCGGCCTCCTCGATGCTCTGCTGGATGTAGTTGCGGACGGCGTCGACCGGGATGCGGCGCGAACGGCCGGCGGTGAAGCTTTGGAGCTGCCGGGAGTCAGAGGCCTGTTCCGGGGTAGCGGATGGGGCAGCCGCTGCGAGGTCGGTGAACCGGTCGCAGTCGTCCAGAAGTTCACGCCGCAGAGTCTGATGGAACCGCTCGATCTTCCCCGTGGTCGTCGGTGACTTCGGCTTGGTCAGCCGGTGCTTGATCCCGTTCTCCCGGCAGATCCGGTCGAACAGCACCTCACCAGGCTTGCCCGAGCCGAA
The DNA here is from genome assembly GCF_033792805.1 of Streptomyces sp. PA03-1a. Classification (NCBI taxonomy): domain Bacteria; kingdom Bacillati; phylum Actinomycetota; class Actinomycetes; order Kitasatosporales; family Streptomycetaceae; genus Streptomyces; species Streptomyces sp. PA03-1a. Next base: position 9,741 of record NZ_JARAVO010000242.1, on the reverse strand, counting down.
CCGGGCCGTGAACTGCTTGCCGTTGTCGGTCAGCACCTCCTCCGGGACCCCGAACCGCTGCAGGGCCTCACCGAAGGCCAGGCAGACCGCCCGCCCGGTCGCCCGCGGCACGACTTTCGCGATCACCACGAACCGCGAGTGGTCATCGATGCCGGTGACCACCTTGCACTCCGCCCCGCCGGCCAGCAGGACGCCGCCGACGATGTCCAGCTGCCACAGCTTCATCGCCTCCGACCGTTCCCACCTGCGGTAATCGGATCTGCGACGCTTCTGGACCCCCGGTTCGACCAGGCCGTTTCGGACCAGTACCCGATAGACCGTCGCCCGCGACGGCACCGGCGTGATCCGTTTGCGTTCCAGCTCGTGCACCAGCCGGCGCGGACCCCAACCCGGATGCGCCCGGCGCAGATCACACACCAACGCTTCCACCACGGACGGGATCCGGTGCGGACACGACGCCGGGCGGTGCGAACGATCCGCCAACCCCGAAAGGCCGCTCTGCTCGTACTTGCGCACCCACGCATGCACCGACTGCCGCGAGACCCCATAACGCGCCGCGACCTCGACCACCGGGGCGCCCGCGGCCACCTCCATGACCGCGTGATACCGCTGCTCGACCACGCTCAACTCCACCAGTACGGCCCCGGCCCTCCCGCGCACGCGCCGAATCAGACGCACACAGCCAAGCCGAGGCAAGCGGTGTCAAGCATCAGGTGAAGCCACACAGTCAGGCAGCGACGCTGCGCAGTAGAACTTTCCCTACTTGGTCAAGGTTCCTCGCCGCCGGGGCCCTGCGCTCCTGTCTCGCTCGCTCGGGCTGCCGTTATGGCAATGCGGGCATATCGTCCATATATATGCGACATTCGGTCCGATGGTCCGTTGCCGGATCCGGTGGGCGTGGCCCGACGGTATTACCGACCGGCGCATCGGCAGGAGGCGGCGCAAGCGGAGGAGGCGATGGCGACGGCGGGTGTGGATCTGCTGGTGCAGGTGGCTGTTGTCGTGCACATGCAGGCGGCTGCTACCGCCAGCGGGAGTGGGTGAAAGGTGTCCACGGGCGCCGGTCCCGTCCCGGCCTCTGAGTTCGGGGCTGAGGAGCTTGATGCAGCGCTGGAGCGTGTCGTGCAGGACACAGGAGCTTCGGTGGCGCTGGTGTATCTGCTGTTGCCTAGCGAGCGAGTGCTGCACCTGGCGGTGGTGTCCGGGGCGCCGGTGCGGCTCACCGCTCCGTGGGCGCAGGTCCCGTTGGATTCTCCGGAGGCGATGGCGCAGGCCGTGCGGGAGCGGCGTTTGGTGTGGCTGGGCAGCCAGGAGGAGGTGGCGCTGCGCAATCCACGGACCGGGCTACTGCTGCCCTATGACTTCATGGTGGCTGCCGCCCCGATGGCGCACGGCACGATGGTGTGGGGTGCGCTCGTGCTGGTGTGGCCTACCCGGGACCCGCCCGAGCTGGGCCGGCCCGAACGCGATGCGATGGACGCCTTCTGCTCCCGTGCAGGGCTGTTTTTGCAGCAGGCCGCCGAGCGTGGCCTCCCGCTCCTGCCGGGCGCCCAGCCGCGGGCACTGTCCCGGCGGTCTCCCCGCATCCCCGGCCGGGCCGAGGCGCTGGCTGCGGTCGAGTTCGCCGAGGGGTTGCCCATGGGCTGCTGGGCGCTGGACCCGGACGGCCTGATCACCTTCGTCAACGCTGCCGCGGCCAAGATGGTCGGGGCCGAGGCCACTGCCTTGCTGGGCGCCCGGCCCGAAAAAGTACTGCCCTGGCTCTCCGACACCCGTTTCGGGGACGCCTACCGGGCAGCCATCGTCACCCGGCGGCCCATCTCCTTCACCGTGCCGCGTCCGCCCGACCAGTGGTTGTCCTTCCGCCTGTACCCGCACGCCTACGGCATCAGCGTCCAGACCTCCCCCGCCACGACCGGGCAGGCACCGACCGAGGCACCATGGGAGCAGTCGGCACCCGCCTCGGAGTCGGACCGGGTCATAGGCGTCTACCCCCTGACGCAGCTGGCGACCACCCTCACCGAGGCCGCCGGGGTCGACGAGGTGGTCGCGCAGGTCACCGGCCAGCTAATGCCCGCCATCGGCGCCCAGGCGCTTGCCCTGATGGCCGTGGACGAAGGCCGGCTGCGCATCATCGGCCACCGCGGCTACACAGCCGACCTCATAAACCGCCTCGACGCGATACCGCTGGCCTCCCGCTCCCCGGCAGCACATGTCGTGGCTGCCGGTGTCCCCAGTTTCTTCGCCACCTTCGACGACTTCAAACGCGCCTACCCCGCCGCCGCCCCCCATGACGGCAAGGCCGCCTGGGCCTTCCTGCCGCTGATCGTCTCCGGCCGCACCTTCGGTTCCCTCGTCCTCTCCTACGACCAGCCCCACCCCTTCCCCCCGGCAGAACGCGCCATCCTGACCTCACTGGCCGGGCTGATCACCCAGGCACTGGACCGGGCCAGCCTCTACGACGCGAAACACCAGCTCGCCCACGGTCTGCAAAACGCCCTGCTGCCGCATGTCCTGCCCACCATCCCAGGCTTTCAGGTGGTCGCGCGATACCTCCCCACCACCCGCGGCATCGATGTCGGCGGCGACTTCTACGACCTCATCCGCTGCGATGCCACCAGCGCTGCCGCGGCCATCGGCGACGTCGAAGGTCACAATGTGAACGCCGCAGCCCTCATGGGCCAGGTCCGCACCGCCGTGCACGCCCACGCCACAACAGGCGCAGCGCCCGGCGACGTCCTCGCACGGACCAACCGCCTCATGGCCGACATCGGCGCCAGTCGGTTCGCCAGCTGCCTGTACGCCCACCTCGACCTGACACACCACCGCGCCCATCTGGCCACCGCCGGCCACCCCCCACCACTGCTGCGCCACCCCGACGGCCGCACCGAAGTTCTCGACCTGCCCCCCGGCCTACTGCTCGGCATCGACCCGACCGCCCACTACACGACCACCGAGATCCCCCTGCCGCCCGGAGCCGTACTCGCCCTCTACACCGACGGACTCGTGGAAACCCCCGGCACCGACATCGACGACACCATCGCCGCCCTCGCCAACCAGCTCACACACGCCCAAGACCAGACCATGGACGCCCTCGCCGACACCCTCATCCACCACGCCACCCACACCACACTTCGCAACGACGACATCGCCCTCCTCCTCATCCAGGCAACGAACTGAACCCTCCAAAAGAGGGATCGACACACCGACTGCGGCACTGTCAGCCATGTCGCGGGTCTCAGACCCGGGCAGTGTCAGAGGGCTCGGGCCCCGTCCGGCAGGGTTGCCTGCCCATACCCACTTGGACGCACACCGTCCTGCAGCCGATGGCCGAGCAGGTCAGCAGTCTCATTCGTCGCCGCTTATAGCCGTTCAACTCCCCTGCAGGGCGCCCAGGGGCCCGACCCGCGGGCGCCCACGAACCAAGGCACACCAGCCCGTGCAGAGTTGGAAAGCGTGCGCCACCCAAGGCTGGATAGGGCGCTTCACCGACAGCCAGCTCTGTCAAGCAGTAGGTGATGCCTGACATCAGCGTCTGACATCAACGTCGGCGCACACAGGCACACGCTGGCGTACAGGTGCATCCTGGCCGACAAGCCCTGGTGGCTAAGGGGGACCAGGTGATCCGTGTGCGCCCCCGCCTACGGATCAGAAGGTTGCAGGTTCGAATCCTGCCGAGTGCACAACAAGCCAGAGGCCCCCGGGATCACCCGGGGGCCTCTCGCGTTGGGGGGTCGTTGCGGCGGCTAGGGTGTGCGCAGTCAGGACCGAGTACACACAAGGAGGGGTGGTCACGATGGCGGACATCGAGGCGGCCAAGAAGGCGTTCACGCGATTCGATGTCGACGGGGACGGGCTCATCACGGCGAGCGAGTACAAGAGCGTGATGGCGCAGCTCGGGGACTTCAACGTGACCGAGACCGTGGCGCAGAGCGTCATCAGGGCCGTCGACGCCAACGGCGACGGCAAGATCTCGTGGGACGAGTTCTGGGCGGCCCAGCAGGCCTGACGCCGGGCCGGGGGTTCAGGTCTCCTCGAGGAGGAGCTGGGGGACCTCGGTCGCGCCGCAGAGCCGCAGGGTGCGCGCGTGCAGTCGTGGGCAGCGGATGGTGACGCGGTCGGCGGGGCCGAGGGACGCCACGTGGCGGATCAGGACGGATGCGCAGCGGGCGTCGAGGAAGGCCACCCGGGTGAGGTCGACCCGGTACGGCGGGCCGGCGGGCGCCGCGAAAGCGTGACGGACGACCAGTTCGAAGTCGTTGCGGGTGGCGAGGTCCGCGTCGCCGCGCAGGGTGAGGGTGTCGCCGGAGCGCTCCGCGCGCAGTGATCCGTGGCGGGGGCGTACGCAGACCGGGTGGGCCGCCCGGACCCGGTCGAGGAGCGAGGCGGCGAAGCGCCGCTGGTCGTACTCGCAGATGGTGGTGAGGCCGAGGCCCGCGAGGATCGGGGTCATGGCGGTCTCGTGGCCGAGCAGGCGGTCGCGGTCGAGGTGGGGGCCGAGGGCCCAGGACATGTCGCCGGCGACGCGGAGGCCGGAGAAGCCATGGCAGTGGGCGGTGTTCGTCAGGGCGGTCCAGGCGGCGGCGCCGTCGTAGCCGGGGACCTCGGGGGTGATGACGAGGGCGCTGTGGCGGACCGCGTCGGCGGCGCGGACCCCGTGGGCGCCGAGGCGGGTGACGGCCTCGGCCGGGGGCGTACCGGGATCGGTGAAGAGCAGGACGCGTTCGCCGCGGGCGAGCCCGATCGCGGTGAAGGCGGCGCGGATCTCCCAGCGGTCGTCCTCGTCCTGGAAGCCGAGGCAGGCGTGGTCGCCGGACGCCATGCGGTCGACCGAGACAGTACGAGGCACGGTGCCGCTGTCCATGGGGCCGAACATACGCCCGGCCCCGTGGAGCGGCCGGGCGCTGAACGCCTTTGAGCGGAGGGTTCCGTTCCTGTCGGTGGACTGTCCCCGATTGCCTGCGGACGGACCTTCAGTGACCGGTGGGCATCAGCGCCGCGGCCAGCCGGCGCCACTGCTCGCGCGGCAGTCCGGACCGGTCCTCGCCCGAGGCCAGCACCTGGACGGCGACGTGGTCGGCGCCCGCGTCGAGGAAGGCGTCGATCCGCTGCCGGACCCGCTCCTCGTCGCCCCAGCCGAAGAGCGCGTCGACCAGGCGGTCGCTGCCCCCGTCGGCGAGGTCGTCCTCGGTGAACCCCAGGCGCAGCCAGTTGTTGGTGTAGTTGGGGAGCGTCAGGTAGAACGCCAGCATCTCCCGGGCCGTCTCGCGGGCCCGTGCCGGGTCGGTCTCCAGGACGACCGTGAACTCCGGTGCCAGCAGCGGCCCCTCGCCCAGCGTGGCCCGCGCCTGCGCGGTGTGCTCGACGGTGACCAGGTAGGGGTGGGCGCCCGCCGAGCGGTCGCGCGCGAGGTCCAGCATCCGCGGGCCGAGCGCGGCGAGCACCCGGTTCCCGGCCGGGGCCCCGGCGGCGTCCAGCTCGTCGAGGTAGCGGGTCATCGCGGCGTACGGGTGCTTGTACTGCTCGGCGAGGCGGGCGTGGCTGACGCCCAGCCCGAGCAGGAAGCGCCCGGGGTGGGCGGCCTCGAGGCCCGCCTGGCGGGCGGCGGTGTCCTCGGCCCCGTACTGCCAGATGCTGAGGATGCCGGTCGCGACGGTGATGGAGGAGGTGGCCTCGATCAGCGGTACCGCGTGCTCGACGCCGCTGCTGCCGCCGAGCCACAGGGCCCCGTAGCCCAGTTCCTCCAGTTCGCCAGCGGTCTCGGCGAGTTCGGCCGCGCGGGCCGGATCGGGGTCGCGCAGCCCGGCGTTCCACAGGCCGTAGCGCCCGATCGCCGGCGTCCGGCTGTCGCTCATGGGTCTTCTCCCGCCGTGAAGTCCGTTTGAAGTTCGACGTCCTTCGTACCAAAACGGGGTCCGCGACCCGCGCATTCCCGGCCCGGCGGCGCGTCAGGGCCTTCGCGACAGGGGATTCTCAGGGAAATCACAGGCAGCGGAAAGGGGGTTCTCAGCGGCGGTTCACAGGATGCGGGCATGACCGCGTCACCTTCCCCCGCCGCCGACCTCACGCGTCCCGGCGGCGTACCTGTCCGGGTGCTCGTCGTCGACGACGAGCACGCCCTCGCCGACCTGCTCTCCATGGCCCTGCGCTACGAGGGCTGGGACGTCCACACCGAAGGCACCGGCTCCGACGCGCTGCGCGCCGCGCGCGAGGTGCGACCGGACGCCGTGGTCCTCGACGTCATGCTGCCCGACATGGACGGCCTGGAGGTCCTGGCCCGGCTGCGCCGCGAACTGCCCGACGTGCCGGTGCTGTTCCTCACCGCCAAGGACGCCGTCGAGGACCGCATCGCGGGTCTCACCGCGGGCGGTGACGACTACGTCACCAAGCCGTTCAGCCTGGAGGAGGTCGTGGCCCGGCTGCGCGGGCTGCTCCGCCGGGCCGGGGCCGCCGCCGCCCGCCAGGAGTCGCTGCTGGTCGTGGGTGACCTCGTGCTCGACGAGGACAGCCACGAGGTCAGCCGCGGCGGCCAGGGCATCCACCTCACGGCCACCGAGTTCGAGCTGCTGCGGTACCTGATGCGCAATCCGCGCCGGGTGCTGAGCAAGGCGCAGATCCTCGACCGCGTCTGGTCCTACGACTTCGGGGGCCAGGCCAACGTCGTCGAGCTCTACATCTCCTACCTGCGCAAGAAGATCGACGTGGGCCGCCCCCCGATGATCCACACCCGGCGCGGCGCCGGCTACCTGATCAAGCCGGGCGAAGCGGCGTGAGCCGGGCCCGCCGGCGCGCGTCCCTGCGGACCCGGCTGGTGGTCTCCTCGGTCGCGCTGATCGCGGTCGTGTGCGCGGTCATCGGTACGGTCACGACGCTCGCCCTGCAGTCCTTCCTCTTCACGCAACTGGACAAGCAGGTGGTGGCGGTCGCCGGCCGGGCCCGGCTGGACCCGGGGTACGACGGCAAGCATCCGGTCGGGCCGCCGGTCCCCGGCACCGGGTCCCTGCGCTTCATCACCGGGCCCGGCATCGCCCCCGGGACCGTGGGCGCCCGGCTCGACGCGACCGGCGCGGTGACCGCCGCCGGCGTCAGCGCGCAGCCCAGCGGCACCCAGTCCCGGCTGCAGGCCCGGCCGCTCACCGCTCCGCAGCGCGAAGCGTTCGCGGCCGTCCCCCTGGACGGCCTGCCGCACACGCTCGACGTCCCGGGACTGGGGGGCTTCCGCGTGCAGTCGGCCACCGACGGCAGCGGTGGGTGGCTGCTCGTGGGACTGCCGACGACGGCCGTCCGCGACACCATCGGCACCCTCGTGGTCGTCGAGGCCTGCGTCACCGCCGCGGGGCTGGCCGCCGCCGGGATGGCCGGCTTCGTCATGATCCGGCTCAGCCTCCACCCGCTGCGCCGGGTCGCCGCCACCGCCACCCGGGTCTCCGAACTCACCCTCCACCGTGGGGAGGTCGCCCTCCACGACCGCGTGCCGGACGCCGACACCGATCCGCGCACCGAGGTCGGCCAGGTCGGCGCCGCGCTCAACCGCATGCTCGACCACGTCGGCAACGCCCTGCACGCCCGCCAGGAGAGCGAGACCCGGGTCCGCCGTTTCGTCGCCGACGCCAGCCACGAACTGCGCACCCCGCTGGCCTCCATCCGCGGGTACGCCGAGCTGACCCGGCGCGGCCGGGAGACGATCGGCCCGGACACCCGGCACGCGCTCGGCCGGATCGAGTCGGAGGCGAGCCGGATGACCACCCTGGTGGAGGACCTGCTGCTGCTCGCGCGGCTGGACGCCGGGCGTCCGCTCGGCCTGACCGGGACGGACATGTCCCCGCTGGTCGTCGACGCCGTCAGCGACGCCCGCGCGGCCGGGAACGACCACCGCTGGCTGCTGAACCTCCCGGACGAACCCGCCGTCGTGCACGGCGACCCGGAGCGCCTGCACCAGGTGCTGACCAACCTGCTCGCCAACGCCCGCACCCACACCCCGCCCGGCAGCACCGTCGTCGCGCGCGTCGTGCCGCGCGGCCGGGAGGTGCTGGTCGAGGTCGAGGACGACGGTCCCGGCATCCCGTCCGCCCTGCTGCCGCACGTCTTCGAGCGCTTCGCGCGCGGTGACGCCTCCCGCTCCCGGGCGGCGGGCAGCACGGGCCTGGGACTCGCCATCGTCCAGGCCGTGGTGGCCGCACACCGCGGCGCGGTGTCCATCGACAGCGTGCCCGGCCGTACCGTCTTCCGCGTCCACCTGCCCGCCGCGCACTCACAGCTGCCGCTCAGCGCCGCCACAACGTCATGACAGCGGGCCGGACCAAGGTCGTCGCCATGCGAACCCAACAGCTCCCACCGACCGGCCGGCCGGCCCGGGGCCCGGAGGCCCTCCCCGCCCGTGAGCACCTGGCCGTCGCGCAGACCGAACCGGTGCTCGACGTCGTGATCCCCGTGCACAACGAGGAGAAGGACCTCGAAGGCTGCGTTCGCCGGCTCCACACGCACCTGCGGCGCACCTTCCCCTACCCGTTCCGGATCACCGTCGCCGACAACGCCAGCACCGACCGCACGCCGCTGATCGCCACGGCCCTGGAGGCCGAGCTCCCCGAGGTCACCGCCTTCCGGCTGGAGCGCAAGGGCCGCGGCCACGCCCTGCGCGCGGTGTGGTCGGCCTCCGGGGCGCCGGTGCTGGCGTACATGGACGCCGACCTCTCCACCGACCTCAACGCGCTGCTGCCGCTGGTCGCCCCGCTGATCTCCGGCCACTCCGACCTGGCGGTCGGCTCCCGGCTGGCCCGCAGCTCGCGCGTCGTGCGGGGCGCCAAGCGCGAGTTCATCTCCCGCTCCTACAACGTCCTGCTGCGGACCTCGCTGGCCGCCCGCTTCTCCGACGCGCAGTGCGGCTTCAAGGCCATCCGCAAGGACGTCGCGGAGCGGCTGCTGCCCCTGGTGGAGGACACCGGCTGGTTCTTCGACACCGAGATGCTCGTGCTGGCCGAACGGGCCGGGCTGCGCATCCACGAGGTGCCGGTCGACTGGGTCGACGACCCCGACTCGAGCGTGGACGTCGTCAGGACCGCCACCGACGACCTCAAGGGCGTGTGGCGGGTGGGCAGGGCGCTGGCCACGGGCGCCCTCCCGCTCGACCGGCTGCGCCGGCCCTTCGGCGACGACCCGCGCGACCGCCTTCTCGCCGACGTGCCGGCCGGGCTCGCCCGGCAGTTGGTCGGCTTCTGCGTCGTCGGCGGGCTGAGCACGGTCGCGTACCTGCTGCTGTACACGCTCTTCCGCACCCTTTGCGGCGCCCAGGCCGCCAACGCCCTCGCCCTGCTGCTCTCGGCGGTGGGCAACACGGCCGCCAACCGGCGGCTGACCTTCGGTGTACGCGGCCGCGACAAGGCTGTGCGGCACCAGGCGCAGGGGCTGGTCGTCTTCGGCATCGGCCTGGCGCTCACCAGCGGATCGCTGGCCGCGCTGCACGTCGCCGACACCACGCCCGCGCACGGCACCGAACTCGCCGTGCTCGTCGCGGCCAACCTCGCCGCGACGGTGCTGCGTTTCCTGCTCTTCCGCACCTGGGTCTTCCCCGACCGGGCGGGCGGCACCCCGCCCGTACCGGTCGCGGATCCCACCCGGGACGCCGCCGCCCCCCTGCCGACCGCGCGTCCCGACGCGTACGACCCGAGGAGCGACCGATGACCACGTCGCGCAGCGACGAGGCCCGGGACCGGGCCGTGCCCGCTCAGCGCCCCCTCCCCCTCC
>NZ_JARAVO010000241.1:0-14459 GCF_033792805.1 Streptomyces sp. PA03-1a | reverse complement strand
GAACCGACGCAGCCGGGCGCGCCCCGCCCCACCCGGGTCCGGCCCGTACCGACCGCGGAACTGGCCGCGCGGCTGGGCGCGGAACCGCCCGCGCCCAGCGCCGCCCCGGTCACCGGGATCACGCACGACTCGCGGGCCGTCCGCCCCGGCGACCTGTACGCCGCGCTGCCCGGTGCCCGCTTCCACGGTGCCGACTTCGCCCCGCAGGCGGCCGAACTGGGGGCCGCGGCGATCCTCACCGACCCGGCGGGCGCCGAGCGTGCGGCGGCGACCGGCCTGCCGGTGCTGACGGTCCAGGACCCCCGGTCGCGGATGGGCGAGCTGGCCGCCGAGATCTACGGCCGGCCGGGTGAGGACCTGCTGCAGATCGGGATCACCGGCACCTCCGGCAAGACCACCACCGCCTACCTCATCGAGGGCGGCCTGCGGGCGGTGCACGGCGGCGGGACGGGACTGATCGGCACGGTCGAGTCCCGGATCGGCGACGAGCGGATCAAGAGCGAGCGCACCACCCCCGAGGCCACGGACCTGCAGGCACTCTTCGCGGTGATGCGCGAGCGCGGGATCGAGTCCCTGGTCATGGAGGTCTCCAGCCACGCCCTGGTGCTGGGACGGGTGGACGGGGCGGTCTTCGACGTCGCCGTCTTCAACAACCTCAGCCCCGAGCACATGGAGTTCCACTCGGGCATGGAGGACTACTTCCAGGCCAAGGCGCAGTTGTTCACCCCGCGCCGCAGCAAGGCCGGCGTGGTCAACATCGACGACGAGTACGGCCGCCGCCTGGTCCGCGAGTCGCAGGTGCCGGTCACCACCTTCTCCGCCGACGGCCACCCCGACGCCGACTGGCGCGCCGAGCACGTCGTGACCGGGCCGCTGCGCTCCACCTTCACCGTCGTCGGCCCGGGCGGCGTGCGCATCGAGGCCGCCTCGCCCCTTCCCGGCCCCTTCAACGTCGCCAACGCCCTCGCCGCGATCGCCGCCCTGGCGGTGGCCGGGATCGACCCGCAGACGGCCGCCCAGGGCGTCGCCGCCGTCCCGGGCGTGCCGGGCCGGCTGGAGCGCGTCGACGCGGGCCAGCCGTACCTCGCGGTCGTCGACTACGCCCACAAGACCGACGCCGTCGAATCGGTGCTGCGGGCCCTGCGCAAGGTCACCAAGGGCAACCTGCACATCGTCCTCGGCTGCGGCGGGGACCGCGACGAGACCAAACGCGGCCCGATGGGCGCCGCCGCGGCACGGCTGGCCGACACGGCCGTGCTGACCTCGGACAACCCCCGCTCCGAGGATCCGCTCGCGATCCTCACCGCGATGCTGGCCGGAGCAGCCGGGGTGCCCGCGCACGAGCGGGGCCATGTCGTCGTCGAACCCGACCGGGCGGCGGCCATCGCGACCGCCGTCGCCCTGGCCCGGCCGGACGACACCGTACTGGTGGCCGGCAAGGGCCATGAGCAGGGCCAGGACATCGCCGGAGTGGTACGCCCCTTCGACGACCGAGAAGTGCTGCGCGCGGCCATCGAACGGGCCGCCGGCACACCAGCGCAGGAGAAGGACCAGGACCAGCTGTGATCCCACTCACCCTCGCCGAGGTCGCACACGCGGTCGGCGGGAGCACGTACGACATACCGGACCCGACGGTGCCCGTCACCGGGTCCGTGGAGATCGACTCCCGCAAGGTGACGCCGGGCGGCCTCTTCGTCGCCTTCCAGGGCGAGCACGTGGACGGTCACGACTACGCGGAGCGGGCCGTGGCGGCCGGAGCGGTCGCCGTTCTGGCGGCCCGGCCGGTCGGCGTGCCCGCGATCGTCGTGGACGACGTCCAGCTCGCCCTGGGTGCACTGGCCAGGCACGTCATCGAACGGCTCGGCGCGACCCTCGTGGCGCTGACCGGATCGGCGGGCAAGACCAGCACCAAGGACCTCACCGCACAGGTGCTGCAGCGGCTCGCCCCGACCGTCTGGACGCCCGGCTCGCTCAACAACGAGATCGGGCTGCCGCTGACCGCGCTGCGCGCCGACGACACCACCCGGCACCTGGTGCTGGAGATGGGCGCCCGCGGCATCGGCCACATCCACTACCTCACCGAGCTGACCCCGCCGCGGATCGGCGTGGTCCTCAACGTCGGCACCGCCCACATCGGCGAGTTCGGCGGCCGAGAGCAGATCGCCCAGGCCAAGGGCGAGTTGGTCGAGGCGCTGCCGGAGGCCGCCGACGGCGGCGTCGCCGTGCTCAATGCGGACGATCCCCTCGTACGCGCCATGTCCTCCCGCACCAAGGCGCGCGTCGTGCTGTTCGGCGAGTCCGCCGACGCAGACGTCCGCGCCGAGAACGTCCGCCTCAACGACCGAGGTCAGGCCGTGTTCACGCTCACAACGCCTACCGGGTGCAGCGAAGTGACCTTGCGCCTGTACGGTGAGCACCACGTGTCGAACGCGCTTGCCGCGGCCGCCGTAGCCCGTGAACTCGGCATGCCCGTCGACGAGATCGCCACCGCGCTCTCCGAGGCGGGGACGCTGTCCCGCTGGCGCATGGAGGTCGTCGAACGGCCGGACGGCGTGACGGTCGTGAACGACGCCTACAACGCGAACCCCGAATCCATGCGAGCCGCCCTGCGCGCGCTCGCGGCCATGGGCCGTGCCGCCGAGGCACGCGGGGGACGCACGTGGGCGGTGCTGGGCGAGATGGCGGAGCTCGGCGGGGAGGCCCTCGCGGAGCACGACGCTGTCGGACGGCTGGCCGTCCGGCTCAACGTCAGCAAGCTCGTGGCAGTCGGCGGCCAGGCGGCCGCCTGGGTGCAAATGGGCGCCTACAACGAGGGTTCGTGGGGTGAGGAGTCGGTGCACGTGTCCGACGCTGAGGCGGCGATCGACCTGTTGCGCAGTGAACTGCGTCCGGGGGACGTCGTGCTGGTGAAGGCATCGAGGGCGGTCGGCCTGGAGCGGGTCGCACTCGCGCTGCTCGACGGCGTCGAGGGCGGGGGCGCTGAGTAATGAACCAGATCCTGGTCTCGGGTGTTCTCGGTCTGTTCCTGTCCCTCGTCGGTACCCCGATGCTGATCAAGCTGCTGGCCCGCAAGGGCTACGGCCAGTTCATCCGCGACGACGGGCCCAAGGAACACCACAGCAAGCGCGGTACGCCCACCATGGGCGGCATCGCCTTCATCCTGGCCACGCTCGTCGCGTACGCGCTCACCAAGGTCATCACCTCGGAGCGCCCGACGATCTCCGGCGTGCTGGTGCTCTTCCTCTTCACGGGACTGGGCGTCGTCGGCTTCCTCGACGACTACATCAAGATCGTCAAGCAGCGCAGCCTGGGCCTGAGGGCCAAGGCGAAGATGGCGGGCCAGCTGATCGTCGGCATCACCTTCGCGGTGCTGTCGCTGCAGTTCTCCGACGCCCGCGGCGTCACCCCGGCCTCCACCCGGCTGTCCTTCACACAGGACTTCGGCTGGTCCCTCGGCCCGGTGATCTTCGTGATCTGGGCGCTGTTCATGATCCTCGCGATGTCGAACGGCGTGAACCTCACCGACGGCCTCGACGGCCTGGCCACCGGCGCCTCGGTGATGGTCTTCGCCTCCTACACCGTCATCGGCGTGTGGCAGTACGGCCAGTCCTGCTCCAACGTCATCACCGCGGGGCCCGGCTGCTACGACGTACCGCACCCGCTCGACCTCGCGGTCGTCGCCGCGGCGCTGATGGGCGCCTGTTTCGGCTTCTTGTGGTGGAACACCTCGCCGGCCAAGATCTTCATGGGTGACACCGGCTCGCTCGCGCTCGGCGGCGCCCTGGCCGGTCTGGCCATCTGCTCCCGCACCGAGCTGCTGCTGGCGATCCTGGGCGGCCTCTTCGTCCTGATCACCCTCTCCGTGGTCATCCAGGTCGGCTCCTTCCGCCTGACCGGCAAGCGGGTCTTCCGCATGGCACCGCTGCAGCACCACTTCGAGCTCAAGGGCTGGAGCGAGGTCCTGGTCGTCGTCCGCTTCTGGATCATCCAGGGCATGTGCATGGCCGTCGGCCTCGGTCTCTTCTACGCGGGCTGGGTGGCCGCGCAGTGACCTCGGCCCCCGGGCAGGAGCCCGGCTCGCGTCAGGGCGGCCTTCCGCCGGCCGCCGTCGAGGCGGCCGGGCGGCTCGGACTGCCGGGCCGCCGGGTCACCGTCGCGGGGCTCGGCGTCTCGGGCGTGCCCGCCGCCAAGGTGCTGCACGCCCTCGGCGCCCGCGTGACGGTCGTCAACGACGGCGACGACGAGCCGGCCCGGGCCCAGGCCGCCGAGCTGGAGGCGCTGGGCGTCACCGTGCGGCTCGGGGACGGCCGGACCCTGCCCGAGGGCACCGAACTGATCGTCACCTCGCCCGGGTGGAAGCCCACCAGCCCGCTCTTCACGGCCGCCGGGGCCGCGGGCGTGCCCGTGTGGGGCGACGTGGAGCTGGCCTGGCGGCTGCGCGGCCCCGGGGCGGCGCCCTGGCTCGCCGTCACCGGCACCAACGGCAAGACCACCACCGTGCAGATGCTCGCCTCCATCCTGCGCGCTGCGGGCCTGCGCACCGCGGCGGTCGGCAACATCGGCACGCCGATCCTGGACGTCGTCCTGTCCGGGCAGGAGCACGACGTCCTCGCCGTGGAGCTGTCCAGCTACCAGCTGCACTGGGCCCCCTCGGTGCGCCCGCACTCGGCCGCCGTCCTGAACCTCGCCCCGGACCACCTCGACTGGCACGGCTCGATGGAGGCCTACGCCGCCGACAAGGGCCGCGTCTACGAGGGCAACAAGGTCGCCTGCGTCTACAACCTCGCGGACCCCGCCACCGAGGCGCTGGTGCGCGAGGCCGACGTCGAGGAGGGCTGCCGCGCGATCGGCTTCGGCCTCGGCAGCCCCCGGCCCTCGGAGTTCGGGGTCGTCGAGGGCATCCTGGTCGACCGGGCCTTCGCGCCCGAGCGGCACAAGAACGCCCAGGAGCTGGCCGAGGTCTCCGACGTGCACCCGCCGGCCCCGCACAACATCGCCAACGCCCTGGCCGCGGCCGCCCTCGCCCGTGCGTTCGGGGCCTCGCCGACCGCCGTCCGGGACGGCCTGCGCGCCTTCCGGCCGGACGCCCACCGCATCGCCCACGTGGACCGGATCGACGACGTGGACTACGTCGACGACTCCAAGGCCACCAACACCCACGCCGCCGAGGCGTCCCTCGCCGCCTACGAGCACATCGTCTGGATCGGCGGCGGCCTCGCCAAGGGCGCCACCTTCGACGAGCTCGTCAAGGGCGCGGCCAAGCGGCTGCGCGGCGCCGTGCTGATGGGGGCCGACCGCGCCCTCGTCCGTGAAGCGCTCGCGCGACACGCCCCCGAGGTCCCGGTCGTCGACCTCGACCGCACCGACACTGGGGCGATGGCGGCGGCCGTCCACGCCGCGCGGGACCTCGCCCACCCGGGGGACACGGTGCTGCTGGCACCGGCCTGCGCCTCGATGGACATGTTCGCGGACTACAAGGCTCGCGGAAACGCCTTCGCGCAGGCCGTACGGGATCTGCGGGCGCCCGGCGCCGGGCAGTAGCCGGGGCCGCTCCGGCACGCACCGCGACCTAGGAGGGGACATGACGGCAGCCGACCACGGTGACGCCTCCGGTTCTCGTTCCCGCAACGCCCTGAAGGCGCCCGCCCGCCCCCCGCGGGCGGCGCCGCCCCGGCGCGGGGCGGCCGCCGCCGGGGCGCGCACCCCCGGCGGGAAGGCGTCGCGGGGCAGCGCGCTGCGGGGCGCCAGGGTCGTCCTGGACCGCGCCATGCGGACCTGGGACCGCCCGCTGACCGCGTACTACGTCATCCTCGGCAGCAGCCTGCTGATCACCGTGCTCGGCCTGGTGATGGTCTTCTCCGCTTCGCAGATCAAGGCGCTGGAGTACGGGCTGCCGTCCACGTACTACTTCCGCAAGCAGCTGTTCGCCGCCGTGCTCGGCACCGGCCTGCTCGTCGCGGCCTCGCGGGTGCCGGTGCGGCTGCACCGGGCGCTGTCCTACCCGCTGCTCGTCGGCTCGGTCTTCCTCATGGCCCTGGTCCAGGTGCCGGGGATAGGGCAGTCCGTCAACGGCAACCAGAACTGGCTCTACCTCGGCGGCCCGTTCCAGCTGCAGCCCAGTGAGTTCGGCAAGCTCGCGCTCGTCCTGTGGGGCGCGGACCTGCTGGCCCGCAAGGAGGACCTCAAGCTCCTCGTTCAGTGGAAGCACCTGCTGATCCCGTTGGTGCCGGTCGCCTTCCTGCTGCTCGGCCTGATCATGCTCGGCGGTGACATGGGCACCGCGATCATCCTCACCGCGATCCTGTTCGGCCTGCTGTGGATCGCCGGCGCCCCCACCCGCCTGTTCGCGGGCGTCCTGGGGGTCGCGGGGATGATCGGCTTCCTGCTGATCAAGACCAGCGGCAACCGCATGGACCGGCTCGCCTGCATCGGGGCCACCGACGTCACTCCCGGTGGCGGCTGCTGGCAGGCCGTGCACGGGATCTACGCCCTCGCCTCGGGCGGATGGTTCGGTTCCGGACTCGGCGCGAGCGTGGAAAAATGGGGTCAACTGCCCGAGCCGCACACCGACTTCATCTTCGCCGTGACCGGGGAGGAACTGGGGCTGACGGGGACGCTGTCGGTGCTCGTCCTCTTCGCGGCTCTAGGCTATGCGGGTATCCGCGTGGCCGGTCGTACGGAGGAGCCCTTCGTCAGGTTTGCCGCGGGAGGCGTGACGACGTGGATCACGGCGCAGTTCGTGGTCAACATCGGTGCGGTGCTCGGCCTGCTGCCGATCGCCGGTGTCCCGCTCCCGCTGTTCTCCTACGGAGGCTCGGCCCTCCTGCCGACCATGTTCGCGATCGGGCTGCTCATCTCCTTCGCGAGGAGCGAGCCCGCCGCGCGAGCGGCACTCAACGCGCGGGGGCCCGGCTACTGGCCGGGGGCAATGACACGGACGATGAGGCGGTTCGTCAGACGGCGACCGTCCGGAGAGCGGTGAATTTCGGTGCATGTCGTACTCGCCGGTGGGGGGACCGCCGGCCACATCGAGCCCGCGCTCGCGCTCGCCGACGCCCTGCGCAGGCAGGACCCGACCGTGGGGATCACGGCACTCGGCACCGAGCGGGGTCTGGAGACCCGGCTGGTGCCGGAACGCGGCTACGATCTGGCGCTCATCCCGGCCGTCCCGCTGCCGCGCAAGCCCACCCCCGAGCTGATCACCGTCCCAGGGCGGCTGCGCGGCACCATCAAGGCCGCCGAGCAGATCCTGGAGCGGACCAAGGCCGACGCGCTCGTCGGCTTCGGCGGCTACGTCGCCCTGCCCGGATACCTGGCCGCCAAGCGGCTCGGCGTGCCGATCGTGGTGCACGAGGCCAACGCCCGCCCGGGCCTCGCCAACAAGATCGGCTCCCGCTACACCGGCTACGTGGCCGTGAGCACCCCGGACAGCAAGCTCCGGCACTCCCGCTACGTCGGCATCCCGCTGCGCCGGTCCATCGCGACCCTCGACCGCGCCGCGGTCCGCGCGGAGGCGCGTGCCGCCTTCGGCCTCGACCAGAACCTGCCGACCCTGCTGGTCTCCGGCGGTTCCCAGGGCGCCCGGCGGCTCAACGAGGTGATCGCCTCCGTCGCCCCGCGCCTGCAGCAGTCCGGCGTCCAGATCCTGCACGCGGTCGGCCCGAAGAACGAGCTCCCGCACGCCGACAACATGCCCGGCATGCCGCAGTACGTCCCGGTCCCCTACCTGGACCGGATGGACCTCGCCTACGCCGCCGCCGACATGATGCTCTGCCGGGCCGGCGCCATGACCGTCGCCGAGCTCTCCGCCGTGGGCCTGCCGGCCGCGTACGTCCCGCTGCCGATCGGCAACGGCGAGCAGCGGCTGAACGCGCAGCCGCTCGTCAAGGCGGGCGGCGGCGTCATCGTCGACGACGCGGACCTCAGCGCTGAGTGGGTGCTCGGCAACGTGCTGCCCGTCCTGACCGATCCGCACCGCCTGTACGAAATGTCGCGCGCCGCGGCAGAGTTCGGCCGCCCGCACGCCGACGAGCTGCTCGTCGGCATGGTCTACGAGGCGATCGCCGCCCGCCGCGGCTGAACCCCGGTGCCGGCCGGGCACCTCCGGCACCCCCGGCGGGCGACGCCGGGGGTCCCCCGTGCTCCGTTGGGGTCACGGGGGAGGAGGCCCGGCCCGCCGGGCGGCGCGCGGCCGCCCGGGCACCCAGCACGACGACTAGCCTGCCCGGAAGCGCAAGGCAGTTCCGACGACCCCGGAGGCGAACGTGGCCGTACCGACGACCGCCCCGGCGGCCGGCGAGCAGGACGGCGGGACCGAGCGCCCGCCGCGGCGGAGCCGGCGCCTCATCGTCCTGACGGCGCTCGCCGCGGCCACCGTGCTGGGCGGCACGGGCACCTGGCTGTTGTACGGCTCCGCCTGGCTGCGCGCGACGCAGGTCCGCGTGACGGGCACGGAGGTGCTCTACCCCGACCAGGTGCGCGACGCCGCGCAGGTGCCGCTCAACGGGCCGCTGGTTTCCGTGGACACGGACGTGATCGCCCGCCGGCTGAAGGCGCGGTTGCCGCGCATCTCCGCCGTGGAGGTGGAGCGTTCGTGGCCGCACGCGATCACACTGAAAGTGACGGAGCGAACTCCCGCCGCCCTTGTGAAAGGTGACGGGTACTTCGTCGAAGTCGACGCGGACGGCTTCCGGTTCGACGAGCGGGACACTCCTCTCAAGGGTGTGCCCATCATCGAATTGAGGCCTGACCGCGACTCCGCGAGCTATCGTCTTTTTGGGACAAAACGACTATTGGCGGCGGCGGTTCAGGTCGCGGCGGACCTGCCGAAGGTCGCATACCGGGACGCACAGCTCATCGATGTGCGCTCATATGACGACATTACGGTCGAACTGACCGGTGGACGTGCGGTGATGTGGGGGAGTGCGGATCGAGGGGCGGAGAAAGCGGTTGCCCTCGCGGCGCTGATGAAAGTCGAGCACGATGCCGAGTTCTTCGACGTGAGCGCCCCAACATCCCCTGCTGCGTCGGACAGTTGACGTCCCAGCCTTCTGTTCGACACCCTGGTTGGTCCGGCTCTGGCGTGATCACATAGGGTCAAAAGAAAAACGGGAGGTTCGGCGTGTTCGTTGAACGCGAACCGCTTGTCGATTTAGTGTCCTGTCCCAAAGACAGTGCGGGACAGACATACTGGTAACCCTAAACCTCAGGGTTAGGGTTCGGATCGGCCGGCCTTCCCGACGGTCCCCACAGGTATACGTAACTCGAGGCGAGAGGCCTTCGACGTGGCAGCACCGCAGAACTACCTCGCAGTCATCAAGGTCGTCGGCATCGGCGGCGGTGGCGTGAACGCCATCAACAGGATGATCGAGGTCGGTCTCAAGGGCGTCGAGTTCATCGCGATCAACACCGATGCACAGGCCCTGCTGATGAGCGACGCCGACGTCAAGCTGGACGTCGGCCGTGAACTCACGCGTGGACTCGGCGCCGGGGCCAACCCGGACGTCGGCCGGAAGGCCGCCGAGGACCACCGCGAGGAGATCGAAGAGGTGCTCAAGGGCGCCGACATGGTCTTCGTCACCGCGGGCGAGGGCGGCGGCACCGGTACCGGCGGCGCGCCCGTCGTGGCCAACATCGCCCGCACGCTGGGCGCCCTCACCATCGGTGTGGTCACCCGGCCGTTCACCTTCGAGGGACGCCGCCGGGCCAACCAGGCCGAGGACGGCATCGCGGGGCTGCGCGACGAGGTCGACACCCTCATCGTGATCCCGAACGACCGGCTGCTGTCCATCTCGGACCGCCAGGTGAGCGTGCTGGACGCCTTCCGCTCCGCGGACCAGGTGCTGCTCTCCGGTGTCCAGGGCATCACCGACCTGATCACCACCCCCGGTCTGATCAACCTCGACTTCGCCGACGTGAAGTCCGTGATGTCCGAGGCGGGTTCGGCCCTCATGGGCATCGGCTCGGCCCGCGGGGACGACCGCGCGGTCGCCGCGGCGGAGATGGCCATCTCCTCGCCGCTGCTGGAGGCGTCCATCGACGGCGCCCGGGGCGTACTGCTCTCCATCTCCGGTGGCTCGGACCTCGGCCTGTTCGAGATCAACGAGTCGGCCCAGCTGGTCAGCGAGGCCGCCCACCCCGAGGCCAACATCATCTTCGGTGCGGTCATCGACGACGCCCTGGGCGACGAGGTCCGGGTCACCGTCATCGCGGCCGGCTTCGACGGCGGGCAGCCGCCGACCCGCAACCGCGACAAGGTGCTCGGCTCGTACTCCTCCCGCGAGGAGAACTCCTCCTCGTCGCCGGCCCGTCCGGCCACCCCGGCCACCGAGCCGGCCCGCCCGGCCTTCAGCGGCCTGGGCAGTGTCACCCAGCGTGAGGAGGGGCCGAAGCCCGAGCCGGTCGCCGAGGTGCCGGCCCAGCCGATCGCCCCGCAGGTTCCCCCGGCGCGTCCGTACCAGGACACTGCCGCCGAGGAACTCGACGTACCCGACTTCCTGAAGTAAGCACAGTCACACGTGATAACGCTCAACCACGCACGTCCGGGCGGCGCCCACTTCGCCTTCACCGACAGGTGGGGAGGGGTGAGCGCCGCTCCGTACGACAGCCTCAACCTCGGCGGCGCGGTCGGTGACGACCCGGCCGCCGTCCTTTCCAACCGTGACCTCGCCGCACGCGGGCTGGGCCTCGACCCCGCCCGGGTGGTGTGGATGAACCAGGTGCACGGCAACGACGTCGCCGTGGTCGCCGCCCCCTGGGCCGACGGCCGGGTCCCGGAGGTGGACGCCGTCGTCACCACGCGGCCCGGACTCGCCCTCGCGGTCCTGACCGCCGACTGCGTCCCGGTCCTGATGGTCGACGCGCACGCCGGGGTGGTGGCCGCGGCCCACGCCGGCCGCCCGGGTCTGCTGGCCGGGGTCGTCCCGGCGGCGGTCGAGGCCATGGTCGGCCTCGGCGCCCGCGCGGAACGGATCACCGCGATGACCGGCCCCTCGGTCTGCGGCGCCTGCTACGAGGTGCCCGAGGCGATGCGCGAAGAGGTCGCCGCCGCCGTCCCCGAGGCCCGTGCCACCACCAGTTGGGGCACCCCCTCCCTGGACATCGCCACCGGAGTGCACGCCCAACTTGCCCGACTGGGTGTCCCGATGGGTGAGAAATCCCATATTTGTACGATGGAGTCCGGAGACCACTTCTCCTACCGCCGTGAGCGGACCACCGGACGACTCGCGGGATATGTCTGGCTGGACGGCCCGAGTGACTGACCGTACGCAAGAGCGAAGGGCCGAGCTGGCCGGGAACCTGGCCGCGGTCGAGGAGCGCATCGCGGCGGCCTGCGCGGCGGCCGGCCGGGCGCGGGACGAGGTGACCTTGATCGTGGTCACCAAGACCTACCCGGCGAGCGACGTGCGGATCCTGTCGGAGCTCGGCGTCCGCCAGGTCGCGGAGAACCGCGACCAGGACGCCGCCCCCAAGGCGGAGGCCTGTGCGGACCTACCGCTGACCTGGCACTTCGTGGGTCAGCTGCAGACGAACAAGGTGCGCTCGGTGGTCCGCTACGCGGACCTCGTGCACTCGGTTGACCGCCTCCGGCTGGTCGAAGCGCTCTCCGCGGCCGTCATGAAGTCCGAGCGGGCCGACCGTGAGCTCGGCTGCCTGGTCCAGGTCGCGCTCGACGCCGAGGCCGGGGCGCAGGGCGCCCGCGGCGGAATCGCACCCGATGCCGTCGAAGGGATCGCCGAAACCGTCGCGGCCGCCCCCGGGCTGCGCCTTGACGGACTGATGACGGTCGCACCGCTGGCGGGGCCGTACGCGGGTCAACCCCGCGCCGCCTTCGATCGGCTGGCGGAAATCGCATCCTGCCTGCGCGCGTCGCATCCGGCTGCAAACATGGTCTCGGCAGGGATGAGCGCGGACCTCGAAGAGGCCGTCGCCGCCGGTGCGACACACGTACGCATCGGTAGCGCGGTACTCGGAGTCCGGACCGGGCTCGGGTAACGTCACCAAACAAGTCGGACCACACAAAAAATATGGTCTTTCCCCGCTGAGAGGACGCAGAGCATGGCCGGCGCGATGCGCAAGATGGCGGTCTACCTCGGCCTCGTGGAGGACGACGGGTACGACGGCCCGGGCTTCGACCCCGACGACGAGTTCGAACCGGAACCCGAGCCGGAGCGCTCCCGCCGACCGCACCAGTCCCACCAGCCACCACATCAGACACAACCGGAGGAACCGGCACGCATCGTGCACGCCCCGGCCCCCCGGGAACCACGGATCGCCGCAGTGGCATCCATCACACAAGAACGCCATAGCCTGGAGAAGAACGCGCCGGTGATCATGCCCAAGGTCGTGTCGGAACGAGAGCCGTACCGGATCACGACACTCCACCCCCGGACGTACAACGAAGCCCGTACGATCGGGGAACACTTCCGCGAGGGCACGCCGGTGATCATGAATCTGACGGAGATGGACGACACGGACGCGAAGCGACTTGTCGACTTTGCCGCCGGGCTGGTCTTCGGGCTGCACGGCAGCATCGAGCGGGTGACGCAGAAGGTGTTTCTGCTGTCGCCTGCTAACGTCGATGTCACGGCGGAGGACAAGGCCCGCATCGCCGAGGGCGGGTTCTTCAATCAGAGCTGAGATACGCAACCGTACGAAACCGGCCGTGAGGGCCATGGACGAGCAAGGGAGAGGGAAGCGCGATGGACATCGCACTCCAGGTGCTGTGGATCGCGCTGATGTGTTTCCTGCTCGTCCTGATCTTCCGGTTGGTGATGGACTATGTTTTCCAGTTCGCTCGATCGTGGCAGCCCGGGAAGCCCATGGTGGTCGTCCTGGAGGCCACCTACACTGTCACCGATCCGCCACTCAAGCTTCTGCGGCGGTTCATCCCGCCGCTGCGTCTCGGGGGCGTGGCGCTCGACCTGTCCTTCTTCGTATTGATGATCATCGTGTACATCCTGCTCACCGTCGTAGGGGGCTTGCGAGGATGACCGATGCGGGCTCCCGATATGTCGACGATCACGTTGAGGTGAAGAGATGCCACTGACCCCCGAGGATGTGCGGAACAAGCAGTTCACGACCGTCCGCCTCCGAGAAGGCTATGACGAGGACGAGGTGGACGCCTTCCTCGACGAGGTCGAGGCGGAACTGACCCGACTGCTCCGCGAGAACGAGGACCTGCGCGCCAAGCTGGCCGCGGCGACCCGTGCCGCCGCCCAGAACCAGCAGCAGGGCATGCGCAAGCCCGAGCCGCAGGACGGCCGCGGTCCCGGGGCCCCCGTGCCCGCCGCCATATCGGGACCGCAGCCGGTGCCGCCCCAGCAGATGGGCGGCCCCGGTCCCCAGGGACCCGGCAGTGGCCTCGCCCTGCCCGCCGGGCCCAGTGCACAGCAGGGCCCCGGTCCGATGGGCCAGGGTCCGATGCAGGGCGGTCCCATGGGTCCCGGCCCGATGGGTCAGGGCCCCATGGGTCAGGGCCACATGGGCCAAGGCCCCATGGGTCAGGGTCCGATGGGCCAGGGCCCGATGCAGGGCGGTCCCATGGGTCCCGGCCCGATGGGCCAGCAGCACGGCCAGCACCCCATGGGTGGTCCCGGTCACCCGATGCAGCAGCAGGGCCCCGGTGGCGACAGCGCCGCCCGTGTGCTCTCGCTCGCCCAGCAGACGGCCGACCAGGCGATCGCCGAGGCGCGCGCCGAAGCGAACAAGATCGTCGGCGAGGCCCGCAGCCGTGCCGAGGGCCTCGAGCGCGACGCCCGCGCCAAGGCCGACGCCCTTGAGCGGGACGCGCAGGAGAAGCACCGCGTGGCCATGGGCTCCCTCGAGTCCGCCCGCGCCACGCTGGAGCGGAAGGTCGAGGACCTGCGCGGCTTCGAGCGCGAGTACCGCACGCGCCTGAAGTCGTACCTGGAGAGCCAGCTGCGTCAGCTGGAGAACCAGGCCGACGACTCGCTCGCCCCGCCGCGCACCCCCGCGGCCGCGTCCCTGTCCTCCGGTTCCGGCGGGATGGGCGGCACGATGGGCGGCGGCACCATGGGCGGCATGGCCACGGCCGGCGCCGGCACCATGGGCGGCAACCAGGGCTACGGCGGGCAGGGCATGGGCGGCGTCGGCGGGCAGAACCCGACGTACGGCGGCCAGCAGCAGATGTCTCCCGCTATGACGCAGCCGATGGCACCGGTGCGGCCGCAGGGGCCGGCGCCGCTGCAGCAGGCGCCGACGCCGATGCGTGGGTTCCTGATCGACGAGGACGACAACTAGTCGCGTAGTCGCTCGCGCGACGGCAGCACCACAGGGCCGGGCCCCCAGGGAATCGCTTCCCTCGGGGCCCGGCCCTTTGGCGTGCCTCTTGCGGCCCGGTGGTTGTGTGCGGGTTGTTTGCGCCTGCGGCGGGCGTCCACCCGCCCTCCCGCCCGATTGCCCGGCGCGGTCAGTGACCGCCTCGCGCGGTCGTTGTG
>NZ_JARAVO010000240.1:0-14490 GCF_033792805.1 Streptomyces sp. PA03-1a | reverse complement strand
TTTTTTCGCGGTTCCGTCGACCCGCTGCCTGTCTCGGTGTCTATGTGGCCGCAGCGTCAGGTGTGTATCAGTGGCAGTCGCGGTGCGGTCGCGCCGATGCCGGGCTCGGCTTCCCGGTCGTCCGGCCGGCGGGTCAGAGCCGTTCGATGATCGTGACGTTGGCCTGGCCGCCGCCCTCGCACATCGTCTGCAGTCCGAAGCGCCCGCCGGTGCGCTCCAGTTCGTGCAGCAGGGTGGTCATCAGCTTCACGCCGGTGGCGCCGAGCGGATGGCCCAGCGCGATGGCGCCGCCGTTGACGTTGACCCGGCCGGGGTCGGCGCCGGTCTCCTTGAGCCAGGCCAGGACGACGGGGGCGAAGGCCTCGTTGATCTCGACCAGGTCGATGTCGTCGATGGTCAACCCGGTCTTCTTCAGGGCGTGCGCGGTCGCCGGGATGGGTGCGGAGAGCATGCGGATGGGGTCCTCGCCGCGCACCGACAGGTGGTGGACCCGCGCCCGAGGGGTGAGCCCGTGCTCGCGGACCGCGCGCTCGGAGGCGATGAGCATGGCGGCGGCCCCGTCCGAGACCTGGGAGGACAGGGCCGCGGTCAGCCGCCCGCCCTCCACCAGGGGTTTGAGGTCGGCCATCTTCTCCGCAGTGGTGTCGCGGCGCGGGCCCTCGTCGGCGGTCACACCGGCGCAGGGGGCGAGTTCGCGGTCGAATCGGCCCCCGTCGATGGCGGCGACCGCCCGCCGGTGGGAGCGCAGCGCGAACTCCTCCATGGCCTCACGGGTGATGCCCCACTTCGCGGCGATGAGCTCCGCGCCGTGGAACTGGCTCACCGGGGTGCTCCCGTAGCGGGCGCGCCAGCCCTCGGAGCCGGAGAACGGGCCCGCGGTCATGCCGAGCGGTTCGACGGCCCGGTGGTTGGCGTAGCCGATGGGGATGGCCGACATGTTCTGGACGCCGCCCGCCACGACGAGGTCCTGGGTGCCGGACAGCACGCCCTGGGCGGCGAAATGGACGGCCTGCTGGGAGGAGCCGCACTGGCGGTCGACGGTCACGCCGGGGACCTCCTCGGGCAGCCCGGCCGCCAGCCAGCTGGTGCGGGCGATGTCGCCCGCCTGCGGGCCGACCTGGTCGAGGCAGCCGAAGACGACGTCCTCGACCGCGGCCGGGTCGACCCCGCAGCGTTCCACCAGCGCCTTCAGCACATGGGCGCCGAGGTCGGCGGGGTGGACCGCGGACAGCCCGCCGCCGCGCCGGCCGACCGGGGTGCGGACCGCTTCGACGATGTAGGCCTCGGCCATGACTGCTCCTCCGTGGGGACCGGGTGGTGGACCGGGTGCGGCTGCGTCATTCCCTGACGGTGACGCCGTCCAGCACCATGGACAGGTACTGCCGGGCGATCTCCTCGGGGCTGTGCTGCCCGCCCGGCCGGTACCAGGACGCCGCGACCCAGACGGTGTCGCGGATGAAGCGGTAGGCCAGCCGCAGGTCGAGGTCGGCGCGGAACACCCCGTTGGCGGCGCCGCGTTCCAGCGTCCCGAGCCAGAGCCGTTCGAACCTGCGCTGCGAATCGCCGAGATAGGCGAAGCGGGGCTGGGAGGACGCCAGCTGCCGGGCCTCCCGCTGGTAGATCGCGACGGCGTCCAGGTGTCGGTCGATCTCCCGGAAGGACTCGGTGACCAGGGCCTCGACGGTCTCCCGTGGGCCGAGGCCGGCGGCGAGCACGTCCTCGTACCCGGCCCACAGCTCGTCCAGGAAGGCCGAGAGGATCTCGTCCAGCATCGACTCCTTGGAGTCGAAGTGGTAGTAGAGGCTGCCCGCGAGCATCCCCGCCTCGTCGGCGATCCGCCGGACGGTGGTGGCGTCGTAGCCCTGGGCGGCGAACACCCTGGCGGCGATGGCGAGGAGTTCGGCGCGGCGCCCGTCGGAGGGGGCCGTGGCCCCCGCGGGGCTCTTCGCGGTCCTCGGCGTGGTCTTCGGAGTGGTCTTCGGCACGGGGATCATTCTCGCTTCACGCGTGCTGGCTGCTCACCGGGACGACCTCCCCGGTCATGTACGAGGAGTAGCCGGAGGCGAGGAAGACGATCACGTTGGCGACCTCCCAGGGTTCCGCGGGGCGGCCGAAGGCCTCGCGCGCGGTCAGTTCCGCCAGCAGGCCGGCGGTGGTGACCTTCACCAGGTGCGGGTGCATGGCGAGGCTGGGAGAGACGGCGTTGACCCGCACCCCGTACGCCGCCGCCTCCACCGCCGCGCAGCGGGTGAGCGCCATGACCCCGGCCTTGGCCGCGGCGTAGTGCGCCTGCCCGGCCTGGGCGCGCCATGCGGCGACGGAGGCGTTGTTGACGATGACGCCGCCGGCACCGGAGGCCTTCATCCGGCGCAGTGCGGCGCGGGTGCAGCGGAAGGTGCCGGTCAAGGTGACGTCGAGGACCTCCGCCCACTGCCCGTCGGTCATCTCGGTCAGTTCGGCGGTGCCGCCGAGGCCAGCGTTGTTGACCACGACGTCCAGCCGCCCGTGCCGGCGCTCCGCGAGGTCGAGCAGCGCCGCGACCTGGGTCTCGTCCGTGACGTCGCAGGGGAGCGCGGCGACCCGGTCCGGCCCGAACTCGTCCGCCAGGGCGGCCGCGCACTCCTTCAGCCGCCGCTGGTGGACGTCGCCGATCACCACCCGGGCGCCCTCCTCCAGGAGGCGCCGGGCCGTCGCGCCGCCGATGCCGGTGCCCGCCGCCGCGGTGACGACCGCGGTGCGGTCCGCCAGCAGCGCGTGGCCCGGGTGGTACGGGGGTGGTGGAGTCACGCCGTCGACGTTAATCTACCAAACACTTGTTAGGGAAGGGGGAGCGGGTGGATCTCGACTTCACCGCGAAGGAACGGTCCTTCCGGCACCAGGCCCGGGACTGGCTCGCCGCGCACGTCCCCGCCGTCCCGCTGCCCTCCCTGGAGACGGCCGAGGGCTTCGCCGCCCACCGCGCCTGGGAGCGCCGGCTGGCCGCCGACCGCTGGTCGGTCGTCTCCTGGCCTGCCGCCTACGGGGGGCGGGACGCCACGCTCCTCCAGTGGCTGGTCTTCGAGGAGGAGTACCACGCCGCCGGGGCGCCCGGCCGGGTCGGCCAGAACGGGATCAGCCTGCTCGGCCCGACCCTCCTGGAGCACGGCACCCAGGAGCAGCGCGACCGCGTCCTGCCGCCCATGGCGCGCGGCGAGGTGATCTGGGCGCAGGCCTGGTCCGAGCCGGAGGCGGGTTCCGACCTGGCGTCGCTGCGCTCCACGGCCACCCGCACCGAGGGCGGCTGGCTGCTGCGCGGCCAGAAGACCTGGTCCTCCCGCGCCGCCTTCGCCGACCGCGCGTTCGGGCTGTTCCGCAGCCACCCCGGGGCGCCGCGGCCGCACCAGGGACTGACCTACCTGATGTTCGGGCTCGACGCGCCCGGGGTGACCGTGCGGCCGCTCGCCCGCCTCGACGGGAAGCCGGCCTTCGCCGAACTCTTCCTGGACGACGTCTTCGTGCCCGA
This sequence comes from Streptomyces sp. PA03-1a, assembly GCF_033792805.1. NCBI lineage: Bacteria > Bacillati > Actinomycetota > Actinomycetes > Kitasatosporales > Streptomycetaceae > Streptomyces > Streptomyces sp. PA03-1a. The sequence goes on along the minus strand of NZ_JARAVO010000240.1, from coordinate 10,988 downwards.
CGCCGACGTGGTCGGCGCCCCCGGCGACGGCTGGCGGGTCGCCATGAGCACGGCGGCCGACGAGCGCGGCCTCACCCTGCGCAGCCCCGGCCGCTTCACGGCGGCCGCCCGCCGCCTGGCGGCCCTGTGGCACTCCTGCGGCGAGGACGCGGACCCGGCCGCCGCCGACCGTGTCGCGGACGCGCTGATCGGCGCCCGTGCGTACCAGCTGGCCGCCTACGCGGGCGCCGCCCGCGCCGCCGAGGGCGGCGCACCGGAGGCAGGCGCGTCCAGCCTCACCAAGGTCTTCTGGTCCGAGCTGGACATCGCCCTGCACGAGACCGCGCTGGACCTCCTGGGGCCGCCGGGGGAAGCGGCCGGGGGCCCCTGGGCCGAGGGCTGGGTGTTCGCGCTCGCGGGGCCCGTCTACGCCGGTACGAACGAGATCCAGCGCGACATCGTCGCCGAGCGGTTGCTCGGGCTGCCGAGGGGGCGTCGCGGATGAGGTTCCCGCCGGGCGCCCGGGGCGTGGGGGAGTACGGTCCGGCCTGCTGCTGCCGGGTGCTTGGCGCCGGCCGTGCCGGGGCGTACGGCGCTGGTGGCTCGCGTCGTCCTGCGTGTGCGGGTGCGAGCGGGATGCAGCGCGACATCGTCGCCGAGCGGTTGCCCGGGCTGCCGAGGGAGCGTCGCCGATGAGGTTCCTGCCGACCGTGGAGCAGGCGGACTTCGCCCACGCCCTGGACCGCATGCTCGGCGCCGCCGGGACGCCGGAGGCGGCGCGTGCCTGGGCCGCGGGGGAGCACGCACCGGGGCGGCGGCTGTGGGCCCGGCTGGCCGATGCCGGTCTCTTCGCGCTCGCCGTGCCGGAGGCGTACGACGGCTACGGCCCGCGCTCCGTCGAGCTCGCCCTCGCCTTCGTCGAGCTGGGGCGGCACGCCGTACCGGGCCCGGTCGTCGAGACGGTGGCCGCCGCCGCGCTCCTGGACGCGCTGCCCGACCCGGGGCCGGCCAAGGAGTGGCTGCCCCGCGTCGCCGCGGGACGGGCCGTGCTGGGCCTCGCCGCGCCGGAGGGCGGCCACGCCCTCGACGCCGACGCCGCCGACGCCGTCCTGGTCGTGAGCGGCGACCGGCTGCTCCTGGCCCGCCACCACGGCCCGGTCCTGGCCTCCCTCGACCCCGTCCGGCGTCTGGCCGTCCCGCAGGAGGGCACCGCGGCGGTGCTGGCCGCCGGGCCCGCCGTCGCGGCCGCGGCCGCCCGGGCCGCCGACCGGGCGGCGCTCGTCACGGCGGCCCAGGCGCTCGGCGTCGGGCTCGCGCTGCTGGTCCGTACGGTCGACCATGTGCGGCGGCGCCACCAGTTCGGGGTGCCGGTCGGCTCCTTCCAGGCCGTCAAGCACCGGCTGGCCGACACCCTGATCGCCCTGGAGTTCGCCCGGCCCCTGCTGCACGGCGCTGCCGTGACCGGGACCGGCGCCGACGTCGCCGCCGCGAAGGTGGCCTGCGGCGAGGCCGCGTACCGGGCCGCGCGGACCGCGCTGCAACTGCACGGCGCCCTCGGTTACACGGCCGAGTACGACCTGTCCCTGTGGCTCACCAAGGCCCGCGCGCTGCGCTCCGCCTGGGGTACGCCGGCCCGGTGCCGGGCCCGTGTGCTGGCGCAGACGTCCGGCTGAGCCCCGGGGCGTTCACCGCGTCGAGGCGTCGACCGCGCCCGTCAGCCGGGCGCCCGCGTCCAGGGCGCGGTCCGCCCAGGCGGGCAGCGGCTGCTCCGCCCAGATCACCTTGCCCTCGGGGGTGTAGCGGGTGCCCCAGCGTTCGGCGACCTGCGCGACCAGGAACAGCCCGCGGCCGCCCTCGTCGGTGGTGGCGGCGTAGCGCAGGTGCGGCGAGGTGCTGCTGCCGTCGGACACCTCGCAGGTCAGCGTGCGGTCCAGCAGCAGCCGGACCCTGATGGGCGCGGAACCGTAGCGGATCGCGTTGGTGATCAGTTCGCTGAGCACCAGTTCCATGCCGAACGCCAGCTCCGACAGGCCCCACTCGTCCAGCTTCTCCGCGACGGCGGCCCGCATCCCGGACACGGCCGCGGGATCGAGGGGCACGTCCCACTCGGCGACGTGATCGGCGGGGGTGCACCGGGTGCGGGCGATGAGCAGCGCCACGTCGTCCTTGGGACGGCCCGGCAGCAGCGCCTCCAGCACGGCCTGGCAGCTCTCCTCGGGCGGCCGGTCCGGGTGGGCGGCCAGGGCCTGCTTCAGCATCTCCATGCCGACGTCGAGGTCCCGCCTGCGGTCCTCGATCAGCCCGTCGGTGTACAGGACCAGCTGGGTGCCCTCCGCCAGCTCCAGCTCCGCCGTCTGGAACGGCATGCCGCCCAGGCCCAGCGGCGGCCCGGCGGGCAGGTCGGGGAACTCCACGCCGCCGTCGGGGCGGACCAGGGCGGGCGGGTGGTGCCCGGCCCGCGCCATCACGCAGCGCCGTGAGACGGGGTCGTAGATCGCGTACAGGCAGGTGGCACCCATGACGCCGGCCCCGACGCCGGTGCCGGACTCGTCCTGGTCGATGCGGCCGACCAGGTCGTCCAGGTGCCCGAGGAGCTCGTCGGGCGGCAGGTCGAGGGTGGAGAAGTTGTGCACCGCGGTGCGCAGCCGCCCCATCGTGGCGGCGGCGTGCAGGCCGTGGCCGACGACGTCGCCGACGACGAGCGCCACCCGGTTGCCCGGGAGCGGGATCACGTCGAACCAGTCGCCGCTGACGCCGGACTGCGCGGGCAGGTAGCGGTGGGCCACGTCCAGGGCGCTCTGCTCGGGCAGCGCGCGCGGCAGCAGGCTGCGCTGCAGGGTGACGGCCAAGGCGTGCTCGCGGGTGTAGCGGCGCGCGTTGTCGATGTTGATCGCGGCGCGGGCGACGAGCTCCTCGGCGAGCGAGAGGTCCTCCTCGTCGAACGGCTCCGGCTTCTCCGAACGCCAGAAGTTGGCGATGCCCAGCACCACGCCGCGGGCCTTGAGCGGGGCTGCGATCAGCGAGTGGATGCCGTACCCCACGACCCGGTCCGTGCGCTCGGGGTCCTGCGCGAGCCAGCCTGCGTCCGCGGAGAGGTCGGCGACGATCTCCGCGCGGCCGCTGCCGAAGCCGCGCGCCTGCGGGGTGGAGGGCAGGAAGTCGATCAGCCTGCCGAGCGGGTAGAGCGGGGCGTCGGAGCGGATGCCGTTGACGGCCGTGCGGCGCATGTCGGAGCCGGCGGTGCCGCTGGGCTCCTCGCCGCGCAGCACCGGGTCGGCCAGGTCGACGGTGACGAAGTCGGCGAAGCGCGGCACGGTGACCTGCGCCAGCTCCTCGGCGGTGCGCACCACGTCGAGGGTCGTGCCGACGCCCAGGCCCGCGTCGTAGAGCAGCTTGAGGCGTTGCCTGGCGTCCTCGGCACGGCCGGACAGCGCCTGCAGCTCCGTGGAGTCGCGCAGGGTCACGATCGTGCCCTTGGGGCCGCCGTGGCCGTCGGTGGGACGCTGGTTGACCGCCAGCAGGCGGTCGCCGGCCGGCAGCACTTCGTCGGTGGCCACCCGCTGGGAGGTCAGCAGCTCGACCGTGCCCGGGTCGAGCCCGTGCAGGTCGGTGATCCGCCGGCCCTCGGCGTCGGGGGCGAGGTCGAGCAGGCGCTTGGCCTCGTCGTTGGCGAGCAGCAGCCGACCGTCCTCGTCGACGATGAGCACGCCCTCCCGCACGGAGTGCAGCACGGTGTCGTGGTGCTCGTACATGCGGGTCATCTCGGCCGCGTCCAGGCGGTGGGTCTGCCGGCGCAGCCGTCTGGCGACCAGGGCGGTGCCGCCCATGGCCAGGGCGAGCGCGGCCGCGCCGGCGCCGAGGATGATCGGCAGCTGCTTGGCGACCACGCCGGTCACGTTCTTCACCTTCATGCCGGCCGACACCAGTGCCACGACCTGGCCGTGCGGGTCGTCGACGGGGTCGAAGACGGGCACGACCGCCTGGACCTCGTGGCCGAGCGGGCCCTGCACGCTCTCGGTGTAGACCCTGCCCTGCAGGGACGGCCCGATGGTGCCGACGAACTGCTGGCCGATCCGGCCGGGGATGGGGTGCGTGTAGCGGATCCCCTTGGTGTCCATCACCACGATGAAGTCGACCCCGGCCTCCTTGCGGGCCAGTTCGGTGATGGGCTGGAGGGTCTTGGAGGGGTCCGGTTCCTTCAGCACGTCCACCAGGCCGGGGGAGCGGGCGAAGGTGCTCGCCGCCGCGATCGAACGGTTCACGGCCTCGCGCTCGCTGTCGTGCCGGGACTGCACGACGAGCGCGAACACGCCGCCCGCCACGAGCAGCACGACGATCGCCACCTGCAGGATGAAGACCTGTCCGGCGACGCTCCGCGGGCTCTTCTCGGTCAGTGACCGCATTGTGACGCCCCGAATCGGTCGAAAACGTCGACCATGCCGACATTTCTAACACTGCCCGGTTTGAGGTTGCCATAGGCCACAAGGTCCCCGGACCGGGTGCCGGGCCTGCGCGCGGGGCCTGCGCGCGGGGCGTACGGCGCGGCGCGGGGCCCGGTGTCGGGTGGCCGGCGAGGAGCCGGGCGACCGCCGTCAGAAGTGCAGCTCGGCCGGGAAACCGGTCCAGCGCAGTTCCTCCGGGAGGTGCCGCATGTCGTTGAGGAGCAGCACCGAGTTCGGCCGGCCGGGGGTGTAGCGGATCACCGTCAGGGCGGCGTTGGCGTGGTTGAGGCTGAGCCAGCGCCAGCGGGGCGCGTCCAGCGCCGCCGAGACCAGCCAGCCGATCAGGAAGTTGTGGGTCACGACCAGCTCGTGCGCCGCCTTGCCCGCCGCCATCGGCCCGGCGAAGCGGGTCAGCGCCCCGGCGGCCCAGTGCGGTCCCCAGGCGCGCTCCTCGGCGGAGAAGTGGTCGAGGAAGCGGGAGAGGTAGTACGCGCTGTCCGGCGGCAGCTCGGATTCCGCGGGGAAGTACGGCGGGTAGTCCCCCGCGAGCTCGCTGGGCGTCACGGGCACCCCGTTCCCCAGCCGCTCGCCGATCAGCGCCGCGGACTGCGCTGCCCCGGGCAGCGGACCGTGGTGGACGGCGGAGACCGGGGAGCCCCCCAGCCGCTCGCCGAGGAGTCCGGCCTGCCGGAAGCCGTTCTCCGTCAGGCCGCTCCCGTCCGGCAGCGCCTCTGCGTGCCGGGTGAGGTAGAGGTAGCGGCTCGCCGTTCCGGTCATGCCCTGTCCCTCTCGGGTGTCGACGACGTCGGGTGTCCCGCGTGCGGGCCGCGGTTCCCGCCGCGCGGCGGGCGGCGCACCGCAGGATGATCCCATGAGCGGGACGTATGTCCACCCGCCCGGCACCCCTCGGTGAGGGCGCGCGGGAGTCCGCGGGTGACTGCGGGGGCGCGCGCCGTCCCCCTGGCCCGCCCGTCACCCGGGCCCCGCGCAGGGGCCGTCGGCGTCCGGATGCGGCACGCGCCCGCGGCCGTACGATGAAATCCACGCCGTCGGCGAGACCGCGGGAGGCCGCGATGGACAGGACGAGGGCGACCGGCCGGCACTACGGGCTGTACGGGCTCGTCGCCGCGGCCGCGGTGGTGGTCGCGGTGGGGCTCGGTGTGCCGATCGGTGCGATCTTCATCCTCGCCGTGGCCCTGATGTGCCCGCTGATGATGCTCGTCATGCTGCACGCCCTGCGCGGGTCCGAGGCGCACCGCCACCCGGTCGTGGAGGCCATCGACGGCACCGCCGGCCGCCGCCGCGGCCCGGGACCCGGCGCCCGGCCGCCTACCCCTTAGCCGCCAGGCTCGCCCGGGCGGCGCGCTCGACCAGCAGGGCGCGCTCGCGCTCGTTGCGCGTCAGGGAGGCGGCGCGCAGGAACTCCTCGCGGGCCTCGGCGTACCGGCCGAGCCGCTCCAGCAGGTCACCGCGGACGCTCGGCAGCAGGTGGTAGCCGCGCAGCGACGGCTCGTCGGTGAGCCCGTCCACGAGCGCGAGCCCCTCCTGCGGTCCGTACGCCATGGTGACCGCGACCGCCCGGTTGAGTTCCACCACCGGGGACGGCGCGCGCTGTGCCAGGGCCGCGTAGAGCTCGGCGATCCGCCGCCAGTCCGTGTCCCGCGCGTGCAGGGCGCGGGCGTGGCAGGCGGCGATGGCGGCCTGCAGCGCGTACGGGCCCGGCGGGCCGCCCGCCGCCTCGGCGCGCGCCAGTGCGGCGAAGCCGCGCCGGATCAGCAGCTGGTCCCAGCGCCGCCGGTCCTGGTCGGCCAGCAGGACGGGCTGCCCGTCCGGGCCGGTGCGGGCGGCAGAACGGGAGGCCTGGATCTCCAGCAGCGCGGCCAGGCCGTGGGCCTCGGGCTCCTTGGGCATCAGCCCCGCCAGCACCCTGGCGAGGCGCAGCGCGTCCTCGCACAGCGCCGGGCGCATCCAGTCGTCGCCCGCGGTCGCCGAGTAGCCCTCGTTGAAGACCAGGTAGATGACCTCCAGGACGGAGGAGAGCCGTTCGACCCGGTCGGGCCCGTGCGGCTGCTCGAAGGGCACGTCCGCCTTCGCCAGCGTCCGTTTCGCCCGCACGATGCGCTGGGCGACGGTCGCCTCGGGGACGAGGTAGGCGCGCGCGATCTCGGCGGTGGTCAGACCACCGAGCAGCCGCAGGGTGAGCGCCACGCGGGCCTCGGTGGACAGCACCGGGTGGCAGGCGGTGAAGACCAGCCGCAGCAGGTCGTCCTCGATGTCGCCGTCGGCGGCCGCCTCGGCGGCCGCGAAGTCGGGCTCGTACGCCTGGCCGCCCTCCAGGGTGTGGCCGAGTTCCCGGAGCTTGCGCGCGAAGACCTCCTTGCGGCGGACGAGGTCGATCGCCCGGTGCTTCGCCGTGGTCGTCAGCCAGGCACCGGGGTTGTCCGGGACGCCGGCGCCCGGCCACTGTTCGAGGGCGGCGACCAGGGCGTCCTGCGCGAGCTCCTCGGCGACGCCGATGTCGCGCACGATCCGCGCGACACCGGCGATCACCCGGGCCGACTCGATCCGCCACACCGCCTCGATCGCGCGGCGGGCGTCATCGGTACCTGGAGCCGAAGCCGTCACAGCCACCCATCAGAGCAGCCGCTCCGGGCGAGGGCAACCGGCGGCGCTCCGGGCGCCTCAGGAGAGCTCGGGGGCCTCCTCGACCTGCCGCAGCTCGCAGGTGATCTCCCAGGCGTCGCCGTGGACCTGCAGGAAGCGCTTGGTCCACTCCACGGCCTCCTCCTTCGACTTCGCCTGGACGATCGCGTAGCCGCCGATGAACTCCTTGGACTCGGTGAAGGGCCCGTCGACGACGGACAGCTTCCCGTGGTCCCAGTGCAGCCGGGTCCCCTCGGAGGTCGGCCGCAGACCGGCCGTGTCCAGCAGCACGCCGGCCTTGGACATCTCCTCGATGAGCTTGCCCATCTCCTCCATCAGCCGCTCGTCGGGGCCGCCCTCGGGGACGTTGTCCTCGTTGATCCGGATCAGGGACATGAAACGCATCGCGTTCTCCTTCTTCAGGTACGGGTTCCTCAGGCACGGGTGGGGATCCTCCCCGCTCCTGCCTACGCGTCGAACGGGCGGCGCGCGGCTCGACACGTCGGAGGAAGTTTTTCCCGCGGACGTGCTCCGGGGCCGTTCCGGGCCCCGCTCACTCGGACCGGTGACATCCGGCGCCACGGCTTGGACCGGGACGAACCGGTCCGTGATGCTGGGCCACGAGCGGCAGCGCCGCGCCCCGGACCGGATGCCGCGCCGGGCGCGCGGCGACACGAAGGACGAGTGGATGACCCAGATCTTCTTCGCCGCCACCCCTTACGCGGCGGCGACCGTCACGGCGGCCATCCGGGCGGGGTTGTTCGGACCCCGTGGGGGCCGCCGCCGTCTCCTCGTGGTGAGCGACGTCTCGGCCGTCCCCGAGCTCGCCACGCCCCTCGACCGCACGCCGGGCTTCGCGGCGCTGCGGCCCGAGTTCGACGCCGTGCGCTCCTGGAACGCCGCCATCGCCCCGCACCACCCGGCCGACTGGTCGCCCCGCGAGGAGGACCTCACCCTGTGGGAGCGGGCACTGCGGCTCGCCTGGGAGCTGGGCGAGGGACCCGTGGAGATCGTCTGTGAGGCGCCGCACTCGCCGCCCGCCCGCTCGGTCGCCGAGATCTTCGCCGAGAGCCCGGTCCACGTGTACGCCGCCGGCCTGAAGGGCTACGGACCCACCGCCGACCGGCTGCCGGCCGGCCTCGGTTGCCGTATCGCGCGGCTGCTCCACGTCGACCTGCTGCCGGGGCTGCGCCCGCTGCTGCTCGCCGAGCACGCGGTGGAGCCCGTGGCCGTCCCCGAGGACGTGCTGCTGAGCACGCTCCAGGGCATGGCCGCCCTCGTCCCGCCGGTTCCCGAGCGGCACACCGCACTCCTGCTCGGCGAGCACCTGAGCGCGAGCGGCCTCGTCGACGGGCGGGAGGAGGCCGGGCTCCACGTGCGCATGCTCTGCGGAGCGGTCGCGGCCGGTCACACCTCGTTGGTCTACGCCCCCGATCCCGGCGCGCCCGAGGACCTGACGTCCTCGCTCGGCAGGGCCGCCGCCGGGCTCGGCGTGGAACTGGCGGTCCTGGAGGGGCCCGTCGCCGCCGAGGCCCTGCTCGCGCGGTTCCGCCCCGCGCTGGTCGTCGGTTGTTCCTCGACCGCCCTGTTCACCGCCGCGGCCCTGCACGGCATCCCCGCCGCACGCGTCGGCACCGGGCCGCTGCTGGACCGGGTCGCCCCGTACGAGAGCGAGGACCGCATCCCGCTCACCCTCGTCGACGCCGCCCTCCCGGACCTGGAGCGGGACGCCGCCCTCGTCGGCCGCCCGCCGGCCCTCACCGCGGAGGTGGTGGAGGGGACCCTCGCCCCGCTGTTGCGGACCGTGGGCTACTGCATGCAGGCCCGTCTCCACCCCTGGCTGCGCCCGGAGGCCGAGGAGTGGCTCCGCCGTCATCTGCCGCGCCACCCCCAGTACTTCAAGCGGCGCCGCCTCACCAGTCTGCGCCTGCCCGGGGGCAGCCCGGTCCGCGCCGAGGCCCTCCGCCGTCACCGCGCCGTGCGCCGGGTGGTGCGCGCCGTGCGGGGCGTACGTGCCGTGCGCCGCGGGCGGGCGCTGCGGGTGTGACGGGCCGACGGCCGTCTCACAGGGGCGCGGGAACGCGCGGCAGGGAGCGGGCGCCGGCGGTCAGCACCTCCAGGCAGGCGATGTAGAGATATGCCGGGCCGGTGAGTTCCACGGCGTTCCTGGAGTGGATCCACAGGGCCGGGTGCCGGGCCGGCCTGCGCGGGTCGGCGGCGGCCAGCCACCCGCCGAGGGCGAGGAAGCGCAGCCCGAGCGGGGACCAGACGTCCTCGGCGCGCGGCGGCACCAGGAAGTACAGGAAGCCGCAGCGCCGGTCCCACATGACGGGTCCCACGGGCGCGGCGCTGTCCTGCAGTCGTGCCAGGACCTCGTGGCCCGGTCGTTCGGGGATCCTGACGGCGTCCCACCGGTGGCCGGCCGGCAGCAGCGTCACCCGGTTCCTGGCGCGGGCCCACTCGTCCAGGCGGCGCCGTGGGTCACCGGCTCCTCGGGCGAGCCATGCCGCGAGGGCGGGCCCGCAGAATTCGTCGCACATACCACTCCCGGATTCTGCTGCGAGTGATCGGCGCACGGACACCGTCCGGCCGGGGGAGCCGACGAAGCATGCATATATCTGCTGTCGGCATGTGCGGAGAGCAATGCCCATGACGTTGAATCACTTGATCGGATGGGGCAAAAGCGGCCAGTTTTGGGCAACCGGGTTTCGGGGGCGTTGATCACCCCTAGATTCCGTCCGACGTCACCGGCGCCGGGCGTGACGCACCGCGTCCCGGAGCGTTGAACGTACGGGTTTCGGAGGAGGGAGGGCAGTTTTGGCGACGCCGGATGAAACCGCCCGGGGAAGCGCAGAATCACGGTCGGGATTCCGGGGTGCGGACCGCCTTCGCAGGGGAGCCCGGTGGGGCGGTCGGGCGGAAGCGGGTCCGCACCGCGTTGTCCATGGCCATCGGACGAGTTGTCTGATGACATTGGACGCTAGCCCCTGGCGCGCCCCGCGGCAAGCATTTCGCGGCAGTTCGGTCCGGCCGGCGTGGCACACCGGGGTGAAGGTGCAGGTGAGGGGGTGTGGGTCCGGGTCGGGTGGGTGGGGCCGCTGTAGACTCGATCTCACTCGTACGGGTCAACCGACGTGCTAGCAGGAAGAATCCATCCCGTGGTGAACGCACTGCAGGAACTGATCAAGCGCCGGCTGGAGCAGCGGGGCTGGTCGTACGGTGAGGTGGCGCGGCGCGGTGGCGTCCCGCGGTCGACGGTGCATCACCTGGCGACGACCGCGCGGGTGGCCCGGATGCCGCAGCAGTCCACGCTGGAGGGCCTGTCGCGGGGGCTGGAACTGCCGCTGGAGGCGGTACGCCGCGCCGCGGCCGAGGCCTGCGGGATCCACCTGTACGTCGAGGACGGCACCGGCACCACCCCCGACCCCGAGGTGGCCACCCTCATCGCCAGCGTCCAGCAACTGTCCGAAGCCGACCGCCGCCACGTCGCCGCCCTCGTCGAATCCCTCCTCCGCAGCCCCACCGAGCCCCGGTCGGCGTCCGGTCCGGAGTCCGGCTGACCCTTGGGGGCGCGCGCCGGCGCAGGGAACATCGCAACGCCAAACGCCGCTCGGCGTCTACTGCGGACGGCCCGGTCCATCTGGTGCAGCAGCGTGCTGATTTGGCCCTTGCTGCTGTCCGCTGACCGGTACCCGCCGTTCGATTGGCCATGCCCATGCCGTGCCTGACGGGGCGTGTGGTGGTGAAGTAACCCAGAACGGACAAAGAGTGGGGAGCACGGGGATATTCTCTCCAGTCTCGGGACGACGAGTTCGTGGACCCGGGGCCTCCGGTGAGAGGGGTGCACGTGCTTGTCGTTCAAGGGGCGACCGCCACCGCCGTCGTCCGCCACCGGACCGGAGAGCCGGTGGTCCTGCTTTCCGG